>CAVTLU010000011.1:0-224266 GCA_963735545.1 uncultured Acidobacteriaceae bacterium | reverse complement strand
AGCCGGCAAAAGGAGTAAAAATGAAAGCACGCATACGAGAGACAATCGCGGGAGCCTTCGCACTGATTATCGTGCTGACTATACCGTGGCAGGTTCGTGCACAGGACGTCAAAGCACCGTATCCGAGCATGGCCCCGCTCGACCAATACCTGATGGAGCGGAATGCCGAGATCGCCCTGGCGCGGAGCGCGGCTCCTGAATCCATCTCGCAGGATGCCGAAGTCATGGTCCTGGGACGGCATGGTTACGAAACCGCGGTTAAAGGCAAGAACGGTTTCGTGTGCATGGTGGAACGATCATGGTCATCTGGAATCGACGATCCTGAGTTTTGGAATCCCAAGTTACGTGGTCCGACTTGTCTTAACCCGCCCGCCGCGCGATCCTATCTTCCACTCACGATCAAGAAAACCGAGATGATATTGGCAGGACGATCCAAAGCTCAGATGTTCGAGGATATGCACGCAGCTTTGGACAAGAAGGAGTTGCCGGCGCTGGAATCGGGCGCCATGTGCTACATGCTGTCAAAGCAAGGCTACTTGAGCGACCGTGGCGGGCACTGGCATCCCCACCTGATGTTCTTCCTTCCACTAACTGACGCTGCAGCCTGGGGTGCAGGCCTGCCTGGTTCCCCGGTAGTGGGGGCATTTACCGACACTCCGGAGCGAATGACCGTGTTTCTGGTTCCGGTTGCCAAGTGGTCGGATGGTACGGATGCATCCACGGATGCGCACTGAACTCCGAGCCGAAAACACAGGGTTAGGCTGGCCCGGACGCATTACTTGGTTGTGTAATACTGTCGGCGAACACCCCCGCAGGACGAATGCTAATGAAGACGAATGCTAATCAAAATAACGAGGAGCCAGCACATGAGCCAAGTCCGTGTTCTAGTCGGTACCCACAAAGGCGCATTCATCCTGACCGCAGACGGCAAGCGCGAAAAATGGGACGTCTCCGGCCCGCACTTCGCCGGCTGGGAGATGTATCACCTCAAAGGCTCGCCTGTCGACCCCAATCGCATCTATGCCTCGCAGACCAGCGGATGGTTCGGCCAGATCATCCAGCGCTCCGACGACGGCGGCAAAACCTGGCACCAGCCGGGTACGCCGCCTGGAGAGCCGGTTGCGCCGGGGCCGACAACGAGTGCCAGCAATAAGTTTGCTTACGATACGTCCGCCGCGCCGCTTACCACGCATCAGTGGTACGACGGCACGCAGCATCCCTGGGAATTCAAGCGGGTATGGCATCTGGAGCCGTCGCTCACCGATCCCAACACGGTTTACGCCGGCGTAGAAGACGCCGCGATCTTCCGCTCAATCGACGGTGGCGAAAACTGGAAGGAACTTCCCGGCCTACGCGGCCACGGCACCGGGCCCAAATGGCAGCCGGGCGCGGGCGGCATGTGCCTGCACACTATTATTCTTGACCCCTCCAATCCGCAACGGATGTGGATTGCCATTTCTTCGGCGGGCGCGTTCCGCACCGATGATGGCGGCGCCAGCTGGAAGCCGATCAATCGCGGCCTGCGATCTCAGTACATCCCAGATCCGGACGCTGAGATCGGACACTGCGTGCACCACATCGCCATGAACCCGAAACGGCCCGGCGTGCTGTTCATGCAAAAGCATTGGGATGTGATGCGCTCGGACGATGCCGGCGACCAGTGGAAAGAAGTCAGCGGCAATCTGCCGACCGACTTCGGATTCGCGATCGACGTGCACGCGCACGAGCCGGAGACGATTTACGTTGTTCCCATCAAGAGCGACAGCGAGCACTATCCGCCAGATGGCAAGCTGCGCGTCTACCGCAGCCGCACCGGCGGCAACGAGTGGGAAGCGCTGACCAAAGGCCTGCCGCAGAAAGATTGCTACGTGAATGTGCTTGCGCGACGCTATGGCCGTGGACTCTTTGGATAAATGCGGAATTTATTTTGGGACGACAGGCGGCCAGGTGTACGCCTCCGCCGATGCGGGCGATAGCTGGAGTCCGATCGTGCGGGATCTGCCGGCAGTGCTTGAGCGTGGAGGTGCAGACGATCGGGTGAAGGGTTCGTATCGGGGCACGGCTTTAGCCGTGCCGTCAAGAACACAAGTAAGGCTCCGCGCCTGTAGGGCGCAACGACCGGGGAGCCAGACGCATTTGGGGGAGTTGCGCCCCGTGGGCACCCGAGTCAAGCGCAGCGAATACGGCACGGCTGAAGCCGATGCCCTCATACGAAGCATCCCAGTGGTTAGGCGATTGTTTTCTCCGCATATGCTCGACGAAAATGCAATTGCGCCTCTAAAGGAGTTTCTGTCAAAGGTTCCTGCTATCGAGGGGAAGATTGGTTCTGGTCTGCTTGACGACGGCTGCTGGTGGGTGAAGTTCGCAATCAATGTCGAGCATCGATTAGCGTGGCGCGTCGTGCAGGAGTTGGGACACGTTCTGAACTACCTTTCAGTGAGCGAAAGACTGCCAACGGTATTCATGCCGGTTTCTCCACCGCCATATCTGAATGGCGCTCCAAAAGAGTTTTTGTCTTGGGTCATTGAATGCAGGGACATGGACTTCAAACCTGAGACGTGCGTCCAATGGTTGGAAGGTCGTCTGCCGCAACCAGTGAACGATGAGGAACAGTGGAAGACCGAGGACGAGTAAATAAACAGGATCCTAACGTAATCCTCCCTTTTCCTTTCCGAGCCCTGGCCCACGCCGACAGCGAGGTGACGCTCGAACTCGAGGACCCGGCTAGGCAGCGCCATGTCCTGGATGCGTGGGTCGAGATGGCAGCCATACGGTACGGCTGAAGGAGATTGCGGAAAAACTCCCTTCGGCGCCACCGTTCAATCCCGGGCACTGAAGCGCGTATGTCTTTTCAGGAGGTTAGTGGCACGAGTAAAACTCGTGCCCTTCCCAATTCGCTTAAATCTGGAGTTGTTCTTCAACCTCTGACCCCCGTACCTTTTCAAGCCTGTGCTTGCTTTGCCACCGGCTTCGACGTGCTACCATCACGCCCACGGGGCACGGGACGCATGCCAGACGTAGGCCAGAAGTTTGGACGCTATCGCATCCAGGAGGAGATCGGCGCTGGCGGCATGGGTGTCGTTTACCGCGCCTACGACGAAAAGCTGGAGCGCGAGCTTGCCATCAAGGTGCTGACTCCCGGCGCGCTTGACGACGAAGAGGCCCGCAAGCGGTTCCGCAACGAAGCCCGCGTCCTCTCCCGGCTGAATCATCCCTCCATTCAGACCATCCACGACTTCGACAACTTCGACGGCCTCGATTACCTGGTCAGCGAACTGGTGCCCGGCCTGTCGCTGGACACGCGTTTGCGATCCGCTGCCCTGCCGGAGAAGGAAGTCATCCATCTCGGTTTTCAATTGGCGCAGGGCTTGGCGGCGGCGCATGCGGCGGGCGTGCTGCATCGTGACCTCAAACCGGCGAAATCTGCGGGTTACGCCCGACGGCCGCTTGAAGATACTCGATTTCGGTTTGGCGACGCTTTCGCGCGAAGCGGTATTGACGATGAACACCGCACCTCCAACCATCGCAACCGCGCCGACTGGGCGTCGCCGGCACTCTGCCGTACATGTCGCCCGAGCAATTGCTGGGTGAAGAAGCCGATCAGCGCAGCGACATTTACTCGGCGGGGGTGGTGTTGTTCGAACTCGCGACCCAGCGCTTGCCGTTCAACGATTCTTGGTGCCGAAGCTGACCGATGCGATTTTGCACCAGGCGCCGCCTTCGCTGAAGTCGCTGGCGCCCAAGTTTTCGCCGCGAATTCGAACGCATCGTGCTGAAGTGCCTGGAAAAAGATCCGGAGCTTCGCTATCACTCGGCGAAAGAACTGGCGACCGACTTGCGGCGGCTCGAATTGTCGTCAACCGCCGTACCGCTGGTCGCGTACCGCTGCGGAAACGCCCTAAGCGATGGCTGGTGCCGGCAATAGTCGGCGCCGGTGTCTGCGCTTTGATCGCCGCCGGCTATTGTTGTGGCCGCGCCTTACCCGCAGCGGAAGCGGCAGGTACGCCTGCCCTCCGCTGGGAGCAGCTGACAAACTTTAATGATGCCGCCGAAATTCCCGCGCTGTCGCGCGATGGCAAGCTGGTGGCGTTTCTGCGCGGTCCCGGCAGTTTCGGGAGTTCCACGAACCCCGGCCAACTCTGGGTCAAGTCTCTGCCGGACGGCGAGCCCTCGCAACTCACCAGGACTGCCTTCAGAAAACAGACGATCAACTTCTCTCTCGACGGCAGCCGGTTGTACTTCACGCAAGTTGAAGGTCCATTTGAATGGAATACCTACGAACTGCCGTTGTTGGGAGGGCAGGAGCCGAAGCTGTTTATGGCGAATGCAACGGGATTGAGCTGGATCGCCGGCGACCGTGTCTTGTTCTCGACGATAACGACTGGCATACATATGAAACTGTCCACCTCCAACGCCGGCCGGATCGATGAGCGCGGCCATCTACGTTCCGCCCGACCATATGCAAGGTATGGTGCACCGCTCGGCGCTGTCGCCGGATGGGAAATGGGTGTTGCTGGCGGAAATGGACAGCGCGTGGTGGAGTCGATGCCGGGTCGTGCCGTTCGACGGCTCCTCGGCGGGATGGCAAGTCGGACCCGAAGGTTCGTGCACCTGGGCGCAGTGGTCTCCCGACGGGAAATGGATGTACTTCACCGTGGATACCGGAACCTCCGGTTTTCATGTCTGGCGGCAACGCTTCCCCGACGGCGTGCCGCAGCAGGTAACGCCATCGGGCGCGAGCGAGGAAGAAGGGCTCGCGATGATGCCTGATGGAAAGTCGTTCATCACCACCGCCGGCACGCAACAGTCGGCAGTCTGGCTGCACGACGACAAGAGCGGAGAAAAGCAGATTACCTCGGAGGGCTACTCGTTTTCGCCCGTCCTCTCGCCTGACGGGAAGAAGGTTTATTACCTGCGGCGCGCCACGGGTTCGCATTCCTACTTCAGCGGCGAGCTTTGGGTTTCGGACATCGCAACCGGGGCTGCGGACCGGCTGTTTGCGGGGTTGGTGCTCACGCAGTTTTCCATATCGCGGGATGGGAAGAAAGTGGTGTTCGCCACGGAACAAGGTCAGACGCGATCCGGGATTTTTATCGCGTGGCTGGATGGCACACAGGCGCCGCGGCAACTTACGTTCGGAGGCGAATACCGCGCTTTTTTCGGCAGGCCGGGCCAGATCCTATATCAGGGCGCGCAAACTCCACCGAAGGTCATGAGTATCAATGAAGACGGCAGTGGTCAGGCTGCGGCCTCGGACCTCGACATCATGCAGTTGCAAAGTGTTTCGCCGGACGGGCGCTGGGCTCTCGTGGGTGTGACGCCACAAGGTGGTCACGGCGACAGGAATGTCATAATTGAGGCTCTGCCGCTTGGGGGCGGAGCCGCGATCACGGTATGCGACAAATGTAGCTTCGGGTTCGGCATCACGCGGTCATCGGCCCCACTACTCTCATGGAGCCTAGACGGAAGGTGGATGTACGTCTCGCTGCGGTACTTTCCCTTCGGTTCATCCAAGACGGCGGTGATACCGATTGCGCCTGGAGCCGCGCCCCCTTGCTTTACGACGGGCTTCAGCAGTGAAGCGGATGTCGCGCGCATTCGCGGAGCGCGTGTGATCAATCAGGACAACGTGTCTCCGGGCGTTTCACCGGCCCACCTCCTCAGTACACATCGGTCGGCGAAGGCCAATCTTTTCCGTATCTATCTTGAACCATGAAAGCCCGGATGCTTTGCGTGGGCCCAGAATGACATGATGGCAGTCGTTCGAGGGCGGGGTAAACTGTATGAATTGAGGGTACTGACATGATACGAGTCATACTTCCGCAGCATCTGCGCACGTTGGCGCACGTTGGTGCCGAGGTGAACCTCGAGGTCGATGGCCCGGCCACACAACGCTCTGTCCTGGACGCACTCGAAACCCGCTATCCCATGCTGCGCGGTGCCATCCGGGACCACGACACGCAACAGCGCCGTGCCTTCCTGCGCTTCTTCGCCTGTGAAGAAGACCTCTCCCACGAGCCGCCCGACGCCCCTCTGCCCGACGCGGTCGCGTCGGGCAAGGAGCCCTTTATCGTGATTGGGGCTATTGCGGGCGGGTAGCGCGGAAGTGTCCTCCTGATTGATGAACAGACTTGGCATTCCATCGCAAGCTCGCTATGAGGTAGCCTCTAAGATGGGCGAGGGCCGCTCAATGAGCTCATCTACCAATAAAGCGCTTGTGACGGGTGCTGGAAGCGGAATCGGAAAGCAGGTTGCGCTTGCGTTATTGCGCGAAGGATATTCAGTCGCATTGGCAGGGCGACGCCAGGATTCGCTGGAAGCGGTCGTTCATGAGGCTGGGGAGCTTGCTTCGCAAACGTTGGTAGTGCCCACCGATGTACGCGATCCGCGTCTACCCGCCTTCTATTCGCCAAAACCCAGGAAGCGTTCGGCCGGCTCGACCTGTTGTTCAATAATGCGGGAGTCTCTGCTCCTTCCAAATTATTGGAGGACCTGACCGTCGAGGAATGGCAAGCCCTCGTCGACACGAATTTGACTGGCGCATTTCTATGCACGCAAGAGGCATTCAAGATCATGAAAGCTCAGACGCCACAGGGCGGGCGAATCATCAATAACGGATCGATTTCCGCGCACAGCCCCAGGCCGAACTCCGCGCCCTACACGGCGACCAAGCATGCCATCACCGGGCTCACGAAATCCACGTCGCTGGATGGCCGGAAGTACAACATCGCATGTGGCCAGATTGATATTGGAAATGCGGCCACGGAAATGGCGAAAGGAATGTCACGCGGAGTTCCCCAGGCTAATGGAAGCATTACAGTCGAGCCAACCATGGACCCGGAGCAAGTGGCACGTGCGGTCGTCTACATGGCCAGTTTGCCGCTCGATGCCAATGTGCTCTTTCTGACTGTAATGGCGACGAAAATGCCGTTTGTCGGACGCGGCTAGCCAGATCACACTCCGCCCGTGGAATCGGTAGCGTTCTCGTATTCTTTGGGTTAGACTCCCTCCGTCCGTTTTGAGGAGGTCTCTATGACTCAGAGTTCTTCGTCCGACATTGTGGGGCAAGCCTCAACCTGGTCGATCCTGTGGGGCGTGTTGCTGATCATCTTCGGAGTATTAGCGGTGGGATCGCCGTTTGTCGCGGCCGTCGCGGTTAACGTGGTCCTGGCCTGGCTCATCGTTTTGGCCGGAGTGGTCCACCTCATCCTTGCGTTTTACGCTCACGGAGCCGGCAGCTTGATCTGGAAGCTGCTGGTTGGGTTAGCGTACCTATTCTTCGGTGCCTACCTAATCATGCATCCCTTGCTCGGGATTGCATCCCTCACCTTGGTGCTGGCTTCACTTTTCTTGGTCGAAGGTATCTTCGATATTGCCCTGTTTTTCAAGATGCGTTCCATGCGAGGGTCCAGCTGGGTTCTGCTGGATGGGGTCATCACCCTGCTGTTGGGGCTAATGATCTACCTGCAATGGCCGTCGAGTGCGGCTTGGGCGATCGGCACCTTAGTCGGCGTGAGCATGATCATCAGCGGCGTTACGCGGGTGATGCTGTCGCTGGCGGTACGCAAAACCACCGACACGATACGGTCACTCGCGGCCTAGCGATTGCCGGAAACATTCCGACGGAGAAGCCGGCTCGGTAAGGAACCGATTCGGCGATTGGGGAAACTTGTGCCCGGTAAACTTGCATTTGACGGAGTGACAGAGAAGGCATCATGGGAGGCCTGATCCCGTTAGGCGATGCGTCGCGACGCCCGGTGAACATTCCGGTTGTCACCGGCGTCATCATCCTCGTGAACGTTTTGGTTTTTGTGCTTGAGCTGATGCGCGGCGACGCATTCGTGACGCAGTGGTCAGCCATCCCCGCCCAAATTACTTCGGGCCACCACTTGATTACGATTCTCACCGCGATGTTCATGCATGGCAGCTGGTCGCACATCATCGGAAACATGATTTTCCTTTGGGCCTTCGGCCCCGAGATCGAAGACGCGATGGGGCGCGGCAGGTATCTTGTTTTCTATCTGGTTGGGGGTTTGGTGGCCATGCTCGCCCAGATCGCAGTCGACCCCCATTCGACGGTCCCGAACCTGGGAGCAAGCGGCGCGATTGCGGCAGTCATGGGGGCGTTTCTCATCACTTACCCTCGTGATCGGATACGCGCGGTTTTGTTCATCTTCGTGTTTGCCCGGATCACGTTCATCCCGGCAGCCCTCTTAATCGGCTTTTGGTTCGTCACTCAGCTTTTCCACGCCGGCGCCGTAGCCCAGGTACAGGCTGGCGGCGTAGCATACCTGGCGCATGTGGGAGGCTTCATCTTCGGTGCGGCCACCGCTCGCTTATTCGAGGACCCGCGTCGAATCGCGTGATTGCCGTCATCTCTGATCGGAACGATCGCGGACGGGGAAAGGCGTTCGAAAAGTGCAAGCAGGAAGCGCCCTTCCGCGGCACTGCGCGAAGTATTTTTTCTTCCGGGCGAATCGCGGCCCATCCGCACCGCCTCACAACTCCAGTTCCATGTACTTCGCGCCTGCCAGCGGATTATTTCGATAGGGCTCGATTTCGCGAAATCCCAGGCGGCCGTACAAAACAAACGCCTCCTGCATACTGGGGCCGATCGTATCCAAGCGCATCTTACGATAGCCCATCCTGCGGGCCTCGCCGATGATGGCTAGTGCCAGATTGCGCCCCGACCCCTGGCCCCGAAATTTCTCGCGAAGATACAGCCGCTTCATCTCACAGATTTCAGAGTCTATCTTACGCAGGGCAACGCAACCGGCATATTCACCATTGGATGAGGCCAACAGCAATTTGCCCGAAGGTGGAGCATATTCTCCGGGAAGCTCGGCGAGTTCGCGGTCAAAATTGAAGACCGAGAGACTGAGATCGCGGCTTTTCCAATACTCCAACAGAAGCTCGCGCACCGCGGCCAGTTGCGCGGGCGACTCGGCAGAGACGATTACGAATTGAGCGGCGCCCGCTGCGCTGTCCGCCGCGTTCGGCCGCCGGCGCACGAAAATCCAGTTCAATAGAGCGATTGCCAACGTCACCCCGAGGACGCTGACTTCGACTTTGCCGGCGCGGCTGAGCAGCACTCCGCAGAAGGCAATCCCTACGAGTGCAAACAGCGGTCCCATGGGCAATGTGAACTTCGCGAGACCGGGATTCTTCCAGCGCAAAGTTGGAAGCGCGGCGCAGGTGAGGGCGTAAGTCACTAAGCGCGAGACCGACGAAAGCTTCGCGTTCCAGTTGAATGAGCCGAGCAAAGCCAAAGCCCAGACCAAGACTCCGTATACGACGACGGAAACATAAGGGGTCCTGTAGCGCGGATGCACCGCGGCAAACCAGCGGGGAAAGTCGTTCTGCTCTGCGAAGGCAAACACGATTCGCGGACAGGCAATCATTCCCGCGGCCAGGTAGCCGACCACGGAAAGCAAGACTCCGACGGCGATCATCGAAGCCAGAACCGGCCCGCCGAACACCTGGGCGGCGTCCGCCAGCGGGCGCCCGCTTTGGCCGGGATTCGCGAGCGTGCGTACGACTACGAACTGGACCAGAGCATAGATGGGCGTGCACACCAGCAGCGCCGCAAGGATGGCGAAAGGAGCGTCGCGGTCCGGGTTCTTGGTCTCCCCGGCGGGAATTAGGGCGGCTTCAAATCCCGTGTAGGCGAAGATGACCAGCAGTATGGAATTCAGCCAGGCATTACTGTCATGCGACTCCTGGGAGCGCCGGCACCGGGCTTCCGCGCAGAAGAAGAAACAAGCACCCGCCGAGAACGAAGACGATCAGCGGGACAAGCTTGCTTACCGTGAAGAAATTGCTGACCGCTGTACTAATTCTAATCCCGCGGACATTGACCAGTGTGAGCACGGCCAGCAAAAACGTAATTGCGGCAACGCGAAGCGCGGGTTCGTTCATGCGCGGCCAAAATTCCGCCAGGTAAACGGTGAAAAGATTAGCGCTCGCTGCCGAGGCCGCCAGTCGCGAAAGCCAATTGAGCCATCCCGTCTGCAGTCCGACGAAGCGGCCGAATGCGACCTTCGTATAAAGATAGGGCCCGCCGCTTTCCCGGAAGCGGGAGGCAACTTCCGCGAAGCACGCGGCAATTACGGCGATCCCGGCCGCCGCGATCAGAAAAGTAATGGGGCTCTGCCTGCCGGTGAGTGCTGCTACTTTGGACGGCAGCCCGAAAATGCCGCTGCCGATGATGATGTTGATCATCAGCGCGGCCAGGCTCCAGCGGCCTATGGCGCGCACCACCTGCGTGTTTTTCAGCCGAGGCACCGGAAGTTTGTAACATAGTTATGCGGCGCCGGGATACTCGCTATATTGCGCTATGCTGAGACTTCCACGGAGAGGCTTAACGTCTTTCGACTCAGGCTCTTGCCAGCACTGTCATTCCGACCCCCTTAGCGATAACGAAGGCGGAGGAATCCCCACTCCCGGCACTGAACTCGCAGGTAGGGATGTTTCGACTCCGCCGGTGCTCGCTCCGCTCACCCCGACTCCGCTCAACATGACAGAAGGAGGAGGGTTGCCAAGAAGGCAGAGCCTCTGAGGAATGTACGAGACGTTCGCGCTGGTTAATGCAGCCAGACCACAATGGCAACCGTAACCGCGGCTACCAGCACCGTTCCAAGGAAGTATTTGTGGGCGTGGAGCCAGCTCTCTTCCGGCTCAACGAGGTCGGCCAGAACTGACGGCGGATCGGCCGGAGTTTCGCGAGTAGCAAGCTCTGGTGAGCGATCACGGCTTGGCGGGCGGGAGGTTTCACAGTCGAGGCAGAGTCTTCTCCCCCGGAGACTGGGAAGCCGCAACCTTCACAGTTGTTGACGCCGCCATGCTCGGCTAGCAGAGCCTGCAGGCTTTCCGCCTGGGAGGCCAGCATGGCGCCGGCATCTTCCTTTTCCGCCTCACGGCTCGATCTGCTGGAAGTTGTGCCCTCAGGAGACGGAGACTGGTCCCACTCTCCAGCGATATCGTTTCCAGTGAGTTCGTTCCGCGCTCTTTTAGCCGCTTCAGCGAGGTCCAGCGCCGTGTAGATCATCTCGGCCAAGCGCTGCAAAGCGGTCACGTCCCGCTCCTCAAAGGCGTGGGCTCGGCTGGATAGCAATTCGAAAACTCCATGCACTTCTTGCTGGCGCAGCAGCGGCATGACCAAGGCAGAAGAAATGCCGAGTTCACGGCAGCTCTCCCGGTCGACGCGGCCGTCGGTTTGCGCATCATCGCAGCGCAGGACTTGCCGGGTGCGAACGCTCTCGCCGGACAAGCCGGCGTTCACTTCCAGGCGGGTGCCTACAGCGGGCGCCGATCGGCCTACGCTGGCCCGGCAGGTCATCTCGTCGCCTTGACGCAGCGCGATCGCTACCCCACTAGCGCCAGTAATGTAACGTGCGCGTTCCGCCAGGAGCTGCAGAGTTGCGTCCAGGTCGCGCTCCGCCATGTCGATAAGCGACTTGCCGCCGTCGTTTGCCGGAAAGTGTAGCGGCTGACGAAAGACCTCAACCGGCCGTTCCGGCTCGCTTTCCGTGTTGCTGGGCACAATCGCTCCGGGAGGGAGCGGAGACTGACTCTGGTGCAGGGTGGGGTATTGGTCCATGCAGAAATTTGGAACGTCCAGGGTACGATTTTGTTAAGTCTGGCTCTCGACGGATGCACTGTCAAGGACAGAGGCCCGACAAAGGTTCTAAGCCAAAGGTTACGCGAAGCAGCGGACTCGACGGTCTGATTTTGATGGCGGAATCAAGTTCTGCAACACTCGTCTAGAAAGTTGTGGCCACAGTAAAGCGGAAGGTCTTGCGCGGTTCGCGAAGCCGGAAACTTGGCGAGAAATTGGCGACCGCGACCTTGTAGGTATAGTCGCCCGCCGCGCCGGCCGGGAACATATCGCGAGTGATGGGAACCGGAACAGAGGTAGTGGTATCGAGTCGCAATGGATTGTAAGCCCAATAGACGCGGAACGGAGCGTTGACGATGGGCAGCAATACTTGAAATTCCAGGCCAGCGGACATTCTGGGCGTCCAATTGGTATTGCTTGCCGGCTTGAGGAACGCGGGAAAATTTTCAAGTATTTGATGATTGACGTCGCAGTTCAGCGCAACGTCCAGCGCAGGACACCCGAATTTGGTGCTATTCAAAATGCTCAACTGCTGTGGGGTGATGCGCAGCTGCGACTGGCGCAGAATAGGATCGATTCCGGTATCCAGAAACGGAGCGAAGACCACAGGTCCGGCGATCGTAATGCGGTACTCCAGATTCGACACCAGACTCAGCATCGCCGCCGGGAAAGACGATCTGCTCGGTCGGAACCGGAATCGTGTAATTGCCCCGCAGCGGGTTGCTGGGATCCTTCGGAACGAAGGATCCGTCGGGGTTCTGCAGGTTGATCACCGTCTGGTTCGGCAGAAATGCGACCGGGGAAACCGACCGAATATCGAAACCGCGGATATCATATTCTCCGCCCATGTAATTGCGCTCGAAGGGGGGCGCCACCACTCCTCCATACCCGGTCAGGAAGCTTCCCTGGAAGTTCACGCCGATCGCATTGCGCCCCTTTTGCCTGGGAAAGAATTTCTTATATTGAACGATGGGGCGAATGGAGCGGACCGTCCCACCCAACCCCGCGAACTCTGCTCCTAGCGACATGCTGGAGCCGCTTCTGCGGCGAGAAGCTGCCATCCACGGTACTGA
Source organism: uncultured Acidobacteriaceae bacterium (assembly GCA_963735545.1). GTDB lineage: Bacteria > Acidobacteriota > Terriglobia > Terriglobales > Acidobacteriaceae > PALSA-270. Next base: position 211,576 of record CAVTLU010000011.1, on the reverse strand, counting down.
ATGAGAAGCTGGGAAATATCTTGCTGGTGATAATGCCGTTCAGCGAATTCGGTCCGTTGATTCCCTGATATTGCAAATAGTTGAACAGATTCTTGGAGGCATCGCTCAGCGTAACCAGCGAAGACACATCAAACGAGTACGACACACCGATACGTTTGGACGAGCGGCGCAATTGATGGCTGACAGAAACGGAAAAGCCCTTGCTCGATTGCGTGTAGTTCTGAAGATTTTGCAGCTCCTCCTGAGGAAGGTTTAGTTGTTGCCCGGTAAGGATCGCTGCTTCACGGGCCTGGTTGTAATTGTATTTTCGGCCATAGACGGTGAAACCGGCCTGGATCGGGCGGTCGAAGAGATAAGGTTCGGTGAAGCCGAATGTCAGGTCACGCTGCAGATTTCCGATGTTGGCCTGAACGGTGAGGCTCTCGCCTCGTCCCAGGAGGTTGTTGGTGCTATAGCTGAACCCGATAAAGGCTCCGGCAAGCCCGCTCACTCCGCCCGTCAGACCGATGCTGTTCTTTCCCTTTTCCTTGAGCTTGAGAGTCAGATCCACCTGGCCACTTTTTTCGTCCAGATGGCGCTCGGTAATGTTGGGATCTTCCGGCTTCAGTTGCTCAAAGTAGCCCAGCTGATTCAGGCGCTGCAGGCTGTATCTTCCACAGGCGCTCCACATAGAGATTCCCCTCCTCCAGCAGGAGTTCGCGGCGAATCACTTTGTCGCGCGTGGTGGTATTGCCGCGGAACTCAATTCGCCGCACGTAGAACTGCTTTCCTTCGTCGATGTCGATGACAAGATTAACCAGCTTCTTGTCCTCATCAAAGGTGGTTTCAGGAATCGAGGTAAAGTTGATGTAACCCTGATCGCCGTAGGCGCTGCGCAGGTTGTCCAGTCCTTTGCTGACTTTGGAGCGGTCGAAAATGTCGCCATCCTTGATGGGAAACGCAAGGCGCAGCCGCTTTGGGTCGATTCCCGCCTTGATGTTCTTGAACGTGATTCCACCCAGCCGGTAGCGGTCGCCTTCTTCGATCGGGATCGTGATGTCAACCGCCTTTCCCGGACCTGCCTGCAGCAGGGGAATGTGGAAACCCTGGTGCCCGCTATCGCGAATCTGGGTCTTAGGCTCATTGACTATGACTTTGAAATAACCACGGTTCTGATACTCCTGCCGCACGCGCTCGGTGTCCTCCTCGAGCCGGGAGGCGTCGTAAGTCTTGGCGAAAGATTCCCTCGAGAAAGATGGAATGGGGAATCCCGATGGGCTTCAAGTTCTTCATCGCACTGCGCAAGATGCGGCTGGCAACGTGCTTGTTGCCCTCGAAGGTGATCTTGCCGACTTTGACCTTGGCGCCCTCCTTGACCACGAAGGTAATGCTTACCGCCGCCGGCGGAATGGGCCTGACTTCAGTACGGACAGTGGCAAACTGCCTGCCGTGCTCCGAGAGCAGCTCTTTAAGAACGACTTCGGCCCGCTTTACTTTGGTGGGATCGTATTGGCTCTCGGGCGAGAGCGACACCTTGGCTTCTTTGAACCGGTCCAGCACGTCGCTCTTGGTGACCGAACTCAGCCCAGAGTACTCGATCTCCCGAATGGTCGGCCGCTCCTTGACATAAACGTGGATGACCCAGCCCTTGGGAGTCTGCTCGCGCTCAAAGCGAATGTCCTCAAAGTATCCGGTATTCCAGAGCGAGTTGAAATCGCGCTCGAGGGCCGCCTGGTCATAGACATCGCCGGCATGAGTAAAGATTCGGGCGCGAATGGTATCGGCGGGAATACGGCGATTGCCATGAACCTGAATTCCGACGATCAGATCCTGCTGCCCAAAACCCGTCGAGGCGAGCATTACGACGCTGAGCCCGAAAGTCAGCAGCCGCCTGCCCACTTTCCTCCAAAGGGATGTAAATGAAGGAGATGGGGCCGACAGGGAAGCCGGAGCAGGCCTCGCGAGGACGCACTTGCCCTTGGCTGCTCGCAGGGCTATCGTGATGAACGCGGAGAATCGCTACTACCTCGGCCTGCGGGAGTGTGGAAAACGGCAATTATACGGTAGAGCGGTGCGGACCGTCCAAGCTGTTGAATCTACGTAACCCTCAGGAAGACCGTCGCGCAAGCTCTACTTCAACCAAGACGGAATAAAACGTGGCCGAGTTGCCTAGGTCTGTAAGTTTTTCGGAGGTAAGAACATTAATATTCCGATTTCCCGGCGTCAGTTTCGCCCAGTACAGCCGGGCAGAAACGACGCCCGGTTGCACCGTGCCGTCCACCCGGGCCTTCAATTGGATTTCACCCCGCTGATTGAAGGCGCGAACCATGTCGCCGTCGACGATTCCTCGCGCCTGCGCGTCGCTGGCGTGGATTTCCAGCAGTCCCACTTCTTCCATCTCCTGCGTCACCGGCAGGTTCGAGAAAGTCGAATTGAGGAAATTGTCCGCCTTGCGAGCTAGCAGCTCCAGCGGGAAGGACTTGGACTGCGCTCCATGCCGCGATTCGCTCGGAGGGATGAAATCCACAACCGGATGCAATCCCTGCGCCTTGAGTGATTCGTTGTAAAGCTCAGCCTTGCCGCTTGCGGTAGCGAAGTTGCCGTGCGCAAAAGGAAGAAATGGTCGTGGCCATGTGGCGACGGGCGCCTCGCCGTCCGCGATGAATCAAGTTCCGCGTTTGAGTCGACAGACTTCTGGCTAGGCGGAACCTGCGTAGCTCCATTGGCCGGGAAGTTCAGCCTGACGTGCCCTTCGCGGTCCAGGCGCTCCCGGTCGATCCCCTTGAGCCACGGATTTTCCGACGCCAAGGCCACGTCAATCATGTCGTCGACCGACTCCGCGAAGCACTCATCTTCGTATCCCATACGCTCGGCCAGTGCGCGGAAGGTTTCCACGTTGGATCGGCATTCCTCCAGCGGTTCAATCGCCTGCTGCGAAGTCTGCAGATAGTAGTGCCCATAGGCCGGCTGTAACTCTTTGTGCTCGAAGAACGTCGTCGCGGGCAGAACGATGTCCGCGTAGTCAGTGGTATCGGTGAAGAACTGCTCGTGCACCACCGTGAAGAGATCGGGGCGTCGCAGCCCGCGAATCACCTCATTGTGGTTGGGACAAACCGCCGCTGGATTCGAGTTGTAAACGAACATTGCCTTGACCGGCGGATCTTCCAGCGTGTTCAGCGCCTTGCCCAGTTCGACCATGTTGATGACGCGCGCCGGCCGGCCGAGCGCCTTCGCCATCAAATCGGGGCGTTCCAGCGCCTCGCGGTTCAGTCCGAAGGCGCCGCTGGTCGAAAGCTGAAGCCCGCCGCCAACTTCCTTCCACGAGCCCGTGATGCAAGGCAGCATGGTGATGGCGCGGGTTGCCATTCCGCCGCCCTCCGAACGCTGCACACCGTAGTTCACGCGGATTACGGCCGGATGCGTGGTGGCATACTCGCGCGCCAGCTTGACGATGTCGGCGGCCGAGATTCCAGTCCACTTCGCCACCCGCTCCGGCGGATATTCCTGTACTTTGTCGCGGAGTTGCTCAAAACCTATAGTGTGGTTGGCGACGTAATCCGCATCGTGCAAGCCTTCGTTGATGATGACCTGCATCATGCCGAGCGCGAGCGCCGCATCCGTTCCCGGGTTGATGGGCAGATACCAATCGGCGCAGGCCGCGGTACGGGTGCGGTAAGGATCGATGACGATGAGCTTTGCGCCCTTCCGTCGTGCCTCTGCTATGAAAGGCCAAAGATGGACATTGTTGCCGTGGATGTTTGCCGCCCAGGCGATGATGTACCGCGAATGTGCAAATTGTTCCGGCTCGGTGCCAAGCTTCACCCCGATCACCGATTTCAGTCCGGCTTCTCCCGCGTCCGAACAGATAGCGCGCAGAAGCTGCGATGCGCCCATACGGTGGAACAGCCGCCGATCCATGGAAGCGCCATTGAGCGCGCCCAAGGTGCCGCCGTAGGAATACGGAAGGATCGCTTCGCTGCCGGACTGAGCGATAATTTTCTTGAAGCGCTCCGTAATCTCGTCCAGCGCCTGATCCCACGAAATGCGCTCCCAAACTTGTGTGGCGCGGGCACTCCTGCCCGCGTCTGGCCCTTTAGGGCCGAGCCGCCGCATAGGATACAAAACCCGGTCCGGCGAATAAACCCGATCCAGATACTTAGCCACCTTCGCGCACAAAAAACCGCGTGTAGTGGGGTGCGCCGGATCGCCCTGAATCCTGGTCGCGCGGCCATTTTCTACGGTAATCAAAACTCCGCATGCGTCCGGGCAATCGTGTGGGCAGGCGGCATGGACAAGCTTCGGGGCCATGATCGCATTATAGGGTTATCAGGCAAGCCGTGCCTGGCGGCGCTGGGCGTTGTATGCTGGAGAAATAAAAATTTGCCGGGAGTGCAAACTCACTTCCAATGACCGCATCTATTCGCTTATGCCGGTAATCTCAAAGAGAGCCCTGATCGCATTGCTCTGCGCGACTGCGGTTCTGTACGTTTTGATTACGCCGGCGTTCGACGAATTGCCAAGCACTCTGCCCCATTATCACGGGGCGCTGTTTCTGGCACTGCCAATCATCCCTCAAGTCTCCGAGTCGGTTTTGATGCCGGTTCGAGGCATTGATCTCGACATTCGAGCCCTACACAGTCACGACTTGCAGTCGCTCATATGTACCCATCTCTGCTGATTCTGCCTCCTGTCCAGTCTTCCGTGCTGAACCGAACTGCGCCGCGAACTTGCGGCCGCGATCCAGTAACTCAAGCGGGTGCCTTTCCAGGAGCCGAAATGTTGAACAGGCAGGATGCAGGTTTGGACGAGCTAGTGATAGGTCTTTTCTGGGATACTTTTGCCGCGGCGGACGTAATTCGCGACCTCATCGCCATCGGGTTCGAGGACAGCCAGATCGGATTGCTGGGCATTCTGGGCCGTGCCGCCCCCAACCTTCGACCATTTCTTTCCAGCATAGGCCTGCCGTCTGAATTCGCGGCCTACTGCAACGCTGAGTGTGAAGATGGCGCCTTGCTCCTCAGTATTCACATGCGCCCATCGCAGCTGCGAAGCGATGCCGTTCAGATACTGCGGAACCACGGCGCGGTGTTTCCCGCCGAAAACTGGTGCGAGGAAAGTGTGTCCCATGAGCCAGAGTAATGGCAAGCCGGGAATGCGCGTCATGGATTTGCTGGCTGCCTGGAAGTCAATTCTCACGGGCAGCACCCCGATGCTCTCCATCGAGGTGACGCGCGAGTGCCCATTGAGCTGCCCGGGATGCTATGCATACGGTGACAACCATTTGTCCGGACCAGTCACCCTCCGCGGTTTAAGCGACTATCGCGGCGACGAATTGGTGGAAAGCGTTCTAGCTCTGGTCCGGCAGCACCGGCCTCTGCATCTTTCTCTGGTCGGCGGCGAGCCATTGGTGCGCCATCGTGAATTGAGCCGCTTGCTGCCGAAATTGAGCGCCATGAATATTTACACCATGGTGGTGACCAGCGCCGTAATTCCAATTCCCCGCGAATGGATGCCCATTCCTAAAGTGACCGTAGCCGTTTCCGTGGATGGACTGCCGGAACACCACGATGTGCGCCGCAAGCCGGCGACCTACGAAAAGATTCTGCAAAATATATTTGGATGTCAGGTCAATATCCATTGGACCATTACTCGTCCTATGCTTCAGCGCCCGGGATACATCGAAGAATACATTGCCTTCTGGAGCGCGCGCCCCGAGGTTGCCCGAATCTGGGTCAGCCTCTACACCCCGCAAAAAGACGAGCATAGTCCAGAAATGTTGACTCCGGCGGATCGCGAACACGTCGTGCAGGACTTGCTCGATACACGATCCCGCTATGACAAATTACTGATGAATCGCGGCATTGCCCATGCGCTCCGCGTTCCTCCCCGTGACCCCTCGCATTGCATGTTTGCCAGAATGTCCACCAATTACTCTGCCGATCTGGCCACCCGGGTGGAGCCCTGCGTCTTCGGAGGCGCTCCCGATTGTTCGCAGTGCGGATGCGCCACCACGAGCGGGTTTCACTGGCTGAAGGAAATCCGCATCGCGCCCTTCCTTAAAGTCGAACACCTCGCCGACTCCTCGGCAAAAATTGGGACCATCTTCGGCCGCTTCAGGAAGGGCTACACCAGGCACCCGCGCTGGCAGCGTCAAACAACTGGCTTGGTGCAGATCGAATCGCCAGGGAAAGTAAGCTAGGCAGATTCTGATTAAGCGGTGTGTCCCCTGTGCTTCCCGGTGCCCTCTGTGGTTCACGGTTTGCGTCGTGCACTTAATCAGAGTTTCCTTCTCCGCCGAGCTAAGAAAAAGGGCGGCCCGCAGGCCGCCCGAGACCAACTCATCTGTGACGGTTGGCTACGGCAGCACCCGTACCCGGTGCGCCCAGACCACGGGTTTATTGGTCAACGGATCAAGCAGTACCAACCCGCGGGCGATCAGGTTCGCCGAGCCTGCGGCTTGCAGCCCCGCCAGCCCATTGATGTTGACGAACACGGTTCTATCCACGGTGTGTACCGTAAACGCTCCGCCTGCCGAGTAGCTCATCAGCGCGTCGTTCTGCATCTGAAAGCTGCCCTGATTGCCGGCGACGATGTTCACGCTGTTCGCCACCAGCGACCCCATCACTCCCTGGCGCCGCAGAGAAACCATCGCCGGGGTGAACACGTTGCTCAGGTACGTGCCGCCCACGAAAATGCGTTGGCCTACAACCAGAGACGAAGAGTTGAACAGCTCACTGGTGAACCAGTTATCGATGAAGCAGATGTCGTATCTGGACACCTGGCTCAGGTCAACGGTGTAGACGCTATCCACAGGAATTGTCGCCGAAATCCCAACCTCTTCGCCCACGAACATGGTGACTACCGGGCCGGGATTCACCGCCAGAATGCGCCCCGAGATGAACGCTTTGTCCGTGGTGATGAGTTCCACCGAACTTGCCAGTATGCTGCCATCGGCTTGCACGGTGCCTTCAACGGAAACGATGCCATTCGCCACCAGGCTGCTCAGGCTGTTGCTGCCGTTGTACTGCGTCTGCGAGTTGACATCGATGACTTCCTGAAAGCCGTAAGATCCCTGCATCACAAACGAGTTTATCGCCATGTTGACGGAGACCAGGTTGCCTTTAAAATCCGTGATCTGGCCCAGGTCGTCGGAGGCGGAAACCGCCATCACATCCAGCACCGGAGTCACGGTGATTTGTCCGTTGTTGATGACCAGATTCCCGCCGCCATCGATGGCCAGCGACTTGCGCAGGTCAAAATCCATGTGCAAGCCCGCCAGCCCGTTGCTCGCCACCACCAACGGCTTCCCGGCAGGGAATGCCACCGTCACTGTCGAAGTGCTCAGCACTCCAGCCGCCGTGCCGATCGAGGGCGGCGTGGTTGTGAGGTTCACATAATTGATCGACGGAGACGGATTGCTGGCCGCGAAAGTGACCGTGGCGCTGGTATAGGTTCCCGCCGGAATCGTGTTGAATCCGAGCAGCGACCGCAATCCAACCAAACGTCCGAAATCAACCGAGGTGGGCGTGCTGAGCGCCATCACGCTGGTTGACCCGTTGTTCAGGGCGATGCTGTTGATGGTGATGTTGAAAGCCGCCACCGACGATACGGGAGCGTCTTCTCCAGTAACGAATACCGCCGACTGGTTCCCGCCCGAGTTCGTAGCGGACGACATTCCGGCGCCACCGCCGCAGCCCACCAAGGCAAGGGCGAGCAGCATCAGCAATCCTAAAAGCAAAAATGACGGTTTCATGGCAGACTCCGGTTATTAAGATCGAGGAAAGTTTTGAATTCTTGGTACGGGGATGAAAACCCATTCAGAAGGGGAAAGTTTCGTAATCTTTAGGAGTGGTTACCAGGCCTATTATCCGCCACTGGTGCGGGTTTTGGCATGTTACGTGCGCAGAGGGCGGGTGGACACAGATCTACTTGATGCCGATGTAGATATCGACCTGGGAGTTCTGTGGGTCGCGGCTACGTTCGTCGTAGAGTTCAAAATCGGTCTTGTAAGCCCTTTTCCCGCCGAGTTGCGACTGATCTTCTAAACGCCAAATCTCCTGCCATTCCTCTGCAATTATTTTTCCAACTGGACCTTTCGCGCTGGTGAGAACCGCATACTTCCCGCTGGGCACTGTAACTGCCACCATCCCAGGTGGGACCGGGGATGCATCTTTCACCCTGGCGCCGAGAACTAAGTCGTAATCGCCGTTTCTGTCGCTGGCGTAGTTGGTGTAGACGGCGTAAATGTTGGAGTCGGCTTTACGCGGGATCTTCTCCAGAATTCCATCTCGAAAGAATCGCTCCCAGTGGCCGGAGATCACGCCCGCGCCGGCCATCTCCCTGGTGTTGTTTGTCCGCACATTGATTCCGATCACGGTAAATTCCGGCTGGTCGACAATTTTTTGGGACACGGAGCCTCCCAAGGCTAGGGTGGTTAGGGTCAAGGTCAATGCCCATGGCGGAAGACGGAATAAGGACTTTGTTGGTCTCAGGTTCATGGATTGAAGGAGCCGGCTATTCCTCGGCGCCGTCAGAAAGCAGATTCCTCGCTCCGCTCGGAATGACACAAGCTCTGGCTGCGATAGAAAGTCTTAAGCTGATGGCTGATGGCTGACGGCTGCTTTCTCAAATCTCCATCACTTCTTTCTCTTTGCCCTTGCTCATGTCTTCCATCTTCTTGATCTCGCCGTCGGTTAGTTTCTGGATTTCGTCCAGCGCGCGCTTCTCTTCATCCTCGGTGATCTTCTTGTCCTTCATCGCCTTCTTGATGGCGTCGTTGCCGTCGCGGCGGATGTTGCGCACTGCGGTGCGATGCTCTTCGAGCATCTTGTGCAGATGCTTCACCATGTCCTTGCGGCGCTCTTCGGTGAGCGCGGGTATCGGCACGCGAATGATCTTGCCGTCGTTCATGGGATTCAGGCCGAGATCGCCGGTGCGAATGGCCTTTTCGATCGGACCGAGCGACGAAGGATCGAACGGCTGCACCGTGATGAGCTGCGGCTCGGGCGCGTGAACCTGCGCAATCTGGTTCAGCGGCATCTGCGAGCCGTAGTACTCCACGGTGACGTTGTCCAGCATGTGCACCGAGGCGCGCCCGGTGCGGGTCGCAGCCATTGCCTTGCGGAAATCTTCCACCGCCTTGTCCATGCGCGTTTTGAGCTGAACGTAGGTCTCTTTGAGACCGGGGACTGCTGCCATCGTTGCCTGAGCCATTGTTTGCTCCAAGTTCCCGGAGGCTACTTTACTACCTCCGAACTCATTTCGACATTCATTTGCGCTGCCACTATCTTGCCGTCACATTTTGCCGGCTTAAAATGCCACTGTCTCACAGTGTCCAGCGCATCCTTGTCGAAGCGACGATCACCAGAGGACCGGACGACCTGGGGATCGCGTACTCGCCCCTTTTCGTCTACCAGAATATACAGAATAGCAATCGCCGAGGCATGTGCTGGATAGTGCGATGGAGGAGGGTCTGGGCTGAAGGTGACCTTAGTTGCTTCACAGTTCTTGTGTGTGGATGTATCGGTTTGACTAGCCGCGTTCGTCGCCAACAACGCCACCAATAAGATTAGGGCTAATGCGAATTTGGACGTGACGTTCAAACTGCCTTGCGACACTCTCCAGACCGATTCAGGCCGAAACCAGCGACCCTACCTGCTCTCCGCTGACCACCCTCCGGATATTTCCGTGCTGGTTCAGGTCGAAGATGATGATAGGCAGGTTGTTTTCCTTGCAGAGTGAGATGGCGGTGGCGTCCATGACCCGCAGCCCTTGCTTCAGAACTTCCATGTAGCTGATCTCGGTAAACTTCTTGGCGTCTTTCACCAGCACGGGGTCGGCGTCGTAGATGCCGTCTACTTTCGTGGCCTTCAGAATGACGTCGGCTTTGATCTCCATAGCCCGCAGCGACGCCGCCGTGTCAGTCGAGAAATACGGATTGCCGGTGCCGCCGGCGAAGATTACCACGCGGCCTTTTTCGAGGTGCCGCATGGCGCGGCGGCGGATGAAAGGCTCGGCCACCTGATTCATTTCGATGGCCGACATCACGCGGGTGAAGACGCCTTGCTTCTCCAGCGCATCCTGCAGGGCCAGCGCATTGATTACCGTGGCCAGCATGCCCATCTGATCGGCGGAGACGCGATCCATGTCCTTGGCCTGTTTGGCCACGCCGCGGAAGAAGTTGCCGCCGCCAACCACGATCGCCAGCTCCACGTCCATGGTCTTCACGTCGGCCAGTTCAGCTGCAATTTCGTGGATACGCAGCGGGTCAACACCAAAGCCCTGGCTTGCGGCCAAGGCCTCACCGGACAGCTTGAGCAAAATGCGCTTGAAGGCAGGTCGCGTCATTTGGTAACGCCGGCGTCCCACCGGCTTGTCACGAGGGGCATGTTACGTCGTGCGCGCGTCAGAAAGCAAAAGCGTCTACTTGATCACCGGAGCGGCCGCTTCGCCCCCGTCTTCAGGTCCGGAGGTCGTGAAGGCTATCGTTGCGCCCGCCTCGCCGACCTTGAATCGGCCGAAGCGCCGCACCGCGATATTTTCCCCCAGCTTGCCGATCTTCGTGGCGATAAGCTGGCCAATCGAAACCGTCTGGTCCTTGATGAAGGGCTGCTCGTACAGGCAGACTTCCTCGTAGAACTTCTCCATCTTGCCGGCAACCATTTTCTCCGCGATGCTGGCGGGCTTGCCGCTGGCGATCGCCTGAGCGAGATAAATATCTTTCTCTCGCGCATAGGCTTCGGGACTTACATCTTCCTTGCGGACAAATTTCGGATCGCTGGCCGCGATGTGCATGGCGATATCGTGCACCAGTTCCTTGAAATCTTCGGTGCGGGCGACGAAATCGCTCTCACAGTTCACTTCCACCAGCACACCGATCTTGCCGCCGGCATGGATGTAGCTCGCCACCGATCCTTCCTTGGTCACGCGGCTAGCCTTTTTTCCCGCCACCGAGATGCCCTTCTTGCGAAGGTGAACGATGGCGTCTTCCAGGTTGCCCTTGGCTTCAGTCAGAGCCTGCTTGCAGTCCATCATCGGCGCTCCAGTTTTTTCCCGGAGCTCTTTCACTTGCGCAGCTGAAATGTTCACAGTAGATGTACCCATTGTAAAAAAGTCCTTGGTCGTTCGTCGTTGGTCGTAGGCTTGGTTTCCGTGGTCTCGGGCCTAGTTCAATTAGGCCAACGACCAACGACGCGCGACCGACGACTGGCTCTACAAAACTCGACCCGCGCCGGACGACCCGCGCGGGTCACATTGCCCTCTTGGGCGGAAGCCCGGATTTTCACTGCGCTCTGGTGACTGACTCTAGTAGGTGCGGGTCTCGAGCTGCGGAACCTCACCATTTTCCTCGGCAACAGGAGCGGGCTGCTTGCGTGCTCCGTTGCCCAGCAGGTCTTCCATGCTGATGTCCTCGGCTCCGGCATCCGCGCCCTCCGGCGCGGCTCCATCCCCGGCCGCGGATTCTCCTGCGGCGGCGCTGGCGGCCTCCTCGGCCTGTACGGCGGACGCCAGGTCGGCAGCCTGCTTGTCGCTCATCAGCTGCGAGCCTTCGGCAGCGGAGTCGGCGACCTTCGAGGCAAACAGCCGGATAGCTCGTAGCGCATCGTCGTTGCCGGGAATCACATAGTCCACTTCGCTGGGATCGCAGTTCGTGTCCACGACAGCGACCACCGGAATGCCCAGCTTGCGCGCCTCGCGGACTGCGATCTGCTCCTTGTTCGAGTCGATCACAAAAATCGCGTCCGGCAGGCGGCTCATATTCTTGATGCCGGCCAGGTTGGCCTGCAAGTGCTTGCGCTCGCGCTCCAGCTTGATGACTTCTTTCTTGGGCAGCAACTCGTAGCGGCCATCCGTGGCCATCTCGTCGAGTTCCTTGAGCCGCTTCACCGATTTCTGCACCGTGACCCAGTTGGTCAGCAGCCCGCCCAGCCAGCGCTGGTTCACGTAGAACATGCCGCAGCGTTGCGCCTCTTCGGCGATCGCGTCCTGCGCCTGGCGCTTGGTCCCCACAAAGAGAACGATTTTGCCCTGCGAGGCGAGTTCCTGCACGAACTTGGACGCTTCCTTGAACATCTTCAGCGTCTTCTGCAGGTCGATGATGTAAATACCGTTGCGCTCACCGAAGATGTATTCCTTCATCCGCGGATTCCAGCGCTTGGTCTGGTGCCCGAAGTGGACTCCCGCTTCGAGCAACTCCTTCATGGTGATATTAGCCAATCAACCTCCTCATTTGGTCTGCATCCGGCGCGTCTGCTCCGGATTGCCATTTTCGGCCCCGCCATGCGAGGCTCGAAAAGAATTGAACAGCTACCGCTTAGAGTACTGGAACCTCTTGCGCGCGCCCTTTTGCCCGTACTTCTTGCGTTCCTTGGAACGCGAATCGCGCGTCACTAGTCCTGCCGCCTTGAGCTGTTTGCGCAACTCGACGTTAAAAACCATCAGGGCGCGGGCAATGCCCAGTTTCACGGCGTCCGCCTGGCCGTTCACGCCTCCGCCCGAAACCCGGGCGACGACGTTGAACGTACTTGCCATATCGGCCGTGATCAGGGGCTGCCGTGCGCTCGAGCGCTGCGATTCGGTCACAAAATACTGCTCAAAAGCGCGGCCATTGACCTTAAATTCGCCCGAGCCCGGCCGCAAGTAGACGCGCGCGATTGCCGACTTGCGGCGTCCCGTTCCGTAATACTGAACTAGTTCTGCCATTAAGGAGCATTCAGCACTCAGCGGTCAGCACTCAGCCATTTCGGCGTTCAGCTAACCAGGTGCTTCGAACCTTTCTAAAATTTGGTTCCCGCAACTGAGAACCGGGAACTCATAACCGGGAACCGATCGCATTCCCACTAGCCTTACCCGCAGACTTAAGCCAAAGCCTTCGCTTCCGGCTTTTGCGCCTGGTGCGGATGTTTTTCGCCGCGATACACATTCAGCTTGGTCATCATCTGCTTGCCCATTTTCGTCTTGGGCAGCATACGCTCGACCGCCGCTTCCACGATCGACTCGGGCTTGCGCGCAAACCGCTTGCGGAAATCTTCGGTGCGCAGCCCGCCCGGGTAGCCGGTGTAATGTTGATACTTTTTCTGCTCGGCTTTCAAGCCCGTTGTCTTGATCTTCTCGGCATTGACCACGACTACGTGATCGCCGGTATCGATAAAAGGCGTGTACTGCGGGTTATTCTTGCCCATTAGAATGAGGGCAACCTGCGACGCCAGTCTGCCCAGGGTTTGGCCCGAGGCATCCACGACGTACCACTTGCGCGCAATTTCCCCCGCTTTGGGGAAATAGGTTGACATGCAAAATCTCCCAGAAAATGAAAGAAACTTAAGAAGACCGCTGAGTACCCACAAAAGCGCCGAAGACGCAGGGCTACCAGGCGGGCGACCACAGGACTTCCAAAGACTTAAAGATAGCGTAGTGCCCAGAGAATTGTCAATGAATCTGGGGGTCGCGGGGTAGGAATCCTCGCAACCCAATTCATGTAACCACGAAGGACACGAAGGTTCACGAAGAAAACTCCTACGGGTTTCCTTCGTGAACCTTCGTGTCCTTCGTGGTTAGTGCCTTTGCCTCATTCATACGCCAGCGCGTCGATGGGGTCCTTCTTCGCCGCCTTGAAAGCCGGATACAACGCCCCCGCCAGCGCGCCGGCGATGGCTATGGCCGTAGCTTTAAGAATCCAGCCGCCGGTAACCACGACGCGCAACGTTGTCCTATGATCAATGCCCATCTTTGCCACCAGGCTGAAAACGATCCCCACCACGATGCCGCACACCGCCATCAGCGCCGTCTCCCGCAGAATCACATTCACGATGTAGAGCTTCGAGGCTCCCAGTGACTTCAGAATCCCAATCTCCCGGGTGCGCTCCATCACCGCGGTATACATCGATTGGAAAATTACGATGAATCCGATGATCACCGAAATCCAGATCACCACGTCAATGAATTGCGAGACGCCCGGCACGTGGGTGGGCGTCATCATAGACAGATAGTAGGAGATGGAAGTGGCCACGTAGCTCTGCATCCCGGGAACGTTCTTGATTTCATCCACAACCGCGTCGGCGTTGTTGGGGCTGTCGAGCTTCAAATAGAAGACGCTGGCCTTGCCCTGAGCGCCGATCAGCTCCTGCAGCGTCCCGATCTGCAGAAATTTCCGCGCTCCCTTGCCCGGCTCGACGATGCCGCATACGCGAAAATCTTTGTTAAGGATTGTCGTCGTGTCACCTACCTTAACGTGTTTCACCCGGGCGAACAGGTCGTCCACCAGCACGTCGTCCGGCCCTTGAAACGGGCCGCCCTTTAGGTAGCGAAACGGCCCGGACAGACGTTCGTAGCTTTGCAGGTCGATGCCATCGATCACCTCCAGCGCGCCGGCGGTCGAGACTTGGGTTACAACCGGCGCCACCGTTATTACATGCGGCAGTTTGGCCAGAATATCGCCAATCTTGATCGACATGGGCGCCCCGGTCAGACCGACCAGAAACGACGATCCGGGCGGCATCACGATCACATCCGCGCCAATACCCGCCTGCCGTTGCCGGGAATCGTTCAACAGCCCCACCGCCAGCCCAACGATCAGCAGAATCAGCGTGACCTCAAGCGCAACAGCAACAATGCTGATCAGCGACCGTAAAGGCCGATGCACCAGATTGGCGGCAATCATGCGGTTCATCATAGGAGCACTTGGCACTTAGCATTTGGCACTTAGCCCTTCGAGGCTGGCAATGAAGCTGGTTGGCTAAATGCCAAGTGCCAAGTGCTAATGGCCGTCGTTGCCCATCCGCACCTGACTCGCCTGCGGCCGGTCCAAATGTACGACCTCGGCACCTGCGGGCTGTTCCAGCACGAACTGCTCATCCGACAGGGTCTCGTTCAATTGCAGCTTAATAATGTGCAAAGTAATGTCGTACTCCTCCTGCGGGCGCACAATCTCGATCTGCGAGGGAAAGTTGATGTCGCCGTGGTCCTCATAACGCTCATATCGCGAGTCGGTGGCCTGATTGCCGTTCTCGTCATAGACGATCTGGCGATGCGGCAGCAGGTCGGTGCGGCTGAAGACGATTTTTCGCGACAGAAACCAGCCGTGAGGCCCGTGGCGATTCACATCAATCTCGTAGTCCGGCTGCTCAACCTTGTGGCCCTTTTTGTCCAGCACCGTCTCGTGACTGCTCTCCATCACCGCAATTTCAACCGACTGATCAGGATCAATCTCGCGCAGCAGCAGCGCATCATAGATGTGCTGAGGGCGCAGGTTTTCCAGAGACTGCTTGGGGTTGGGAGTCTCCAAGTCGTTGCGGCCTTCCACAAAGCGGTTCTTCGGGGGAATCCAGAGCTTGAAATTTCGGCCGTCGCTTACCATGTCGAAGGCGCGCGTCCGGACGATGGGCAACAACCCCATCATGCGCAGCATGGCCGGCTTGCGCGCCAGCACATAGCCGCGAATCTCCTCGTAGTCGATAATCTTGCCCTTCTTCTCTCCGCCCGAGGAGGCGTCGATGTCCACCGTCGCCTGCATGGAATGAACCTTGGCCGCCTGGGTATTGATGTACTCGATAAGCTCGGCCTGGGTGGCGGTTTTTAGAGGCGCGGTGCTGACCTGCCGGGTCACCGTGCGGGAACGGAAAAGGCACCCGGTCAGGGGCAGGATAGATAGAAAGACCAAGGCCGCGCGATAGCGGGGAGACAAGACCATAAAGTTCGAAGTGACCCTAAACCTCTTAGTATATCTGGGATTGAGATGAGAATTGGCCCTGGAAAGTGGCAAAGGAGTTTCTAACCGAGCAACATGGCATTTCCGGGAATCATCCGGCTAAGGCTCCGGTCAAAGCTAACGAGTGTCAGGTCAGCCACTTGCGTGCCCCTTTCTGTGCCCCTTTGCGGTTTTCTTGCGTCCTTCGCGGTTAAGAGCTCTTCTCGCGCGGCATTCGAAGCCTTCAACCGCAAACTGCGCAAAGAAAAGCCGCGAAGGCCGCAAAGATGAGGAGACAGGCTACTTTCCCTGCATCACTCGCCGGTAGGCTGCTACATTCTTATTGTGTTCTTCCAGGCTGCGGGCAAAGCGGTGGTGCCCGTTGCCGTTGCTCACGAAATATAGGTAATCGGTCTGCGCCGGGTGCATCGCGGCCAGCAGCGAACTCTTCCCCGGGTTGCCGATCGGCCCAGGGGGAAGTCCCGGGTGCCGGTAGGTGTTGTAGCTGGAATCGGCCTGCATGTCGGCATGGTGGAGCGCGCCTTGATAGGTCCCCTGAAGCAGTTCGGCATAGATCACGCTGGGGTCCGCCTGCAGCGGGACTCGCTTCTCCATCCGGTTGTAGTAGACGCTGGCCACCAGCGGACGCTCCTCCGGCGCTGCGGTTTCTTTTTCAATGATGGATGCAAGAATCACGGTGCGCTGGACCATGTCCGGCGGTCGGTCGTCCGGCGATCCAGCCTCCGGCGATCCAGCGTCCGGCGATCCAGCCTCCGGCGATCCGGCGTCCGCCGACTTGATGCCCGGTAATTCTGCGGAGGCCGACCCCATATCCACGGGTCCTTCGATCAGCCCGATCTCGCGTGCGACCAGGCGGAATTGCTTTACCATCGCTGCCACCATGTCATGCGGGCTCTGGATGCGGCTGAATTGATAGGTGGCGGGAAATAGGTAGCCTTCCAGACTCTTGGCGTCGGGGGCAAGGTCGGCAATCAGCGCCGTATTCTCGCGAGCCGCCTTCAGGAAATCCTGGCTGGACCCGAGGCCCGCGTCCTCCACCGCCCGCCCAATATCGAACATGGTGAAGCCCTCGGGTATGACCACTTCCCGGTAATAGACGTCACCGCGCGCCAGCCGGTCGTGGACGGCACGCGCGTCCGCGGTCTTTTCAAACAGATATTCGCCGGCCTTCAGAGAGTGCCCGGCATGCAGGTAGTGCCAGACGACAAACGCGTCGGAGCTGCGAATTACTCCGGCAGTCTTTAGCTCGGTCGCAATGTGGCGCGTGGAGAATCCCGGGCGTAACAAGACAAACTTCTGCCCCTCGGGCGTGACCGGCAGCCATAACGCCCACGCCAACCATCCGCCCGCCGCCAACACGGCGAGGAAAATCAATGTGAAGAATGCGCGCAAGTTCACAGTAGTTTAGATGAAAAAAGTGGGATTGCCGTCAGTCGTTAGTCGATGGCCCAGGGTAAGCACCCAATTCCCTGTAGAGACGTAGCTCGCTACGTCTTGCCGCCGCCATTTCAGGCGAATGCGGGAACTGTGCCGCTGCCCGCAAGACGTAGCCGAGCTACGTCTCTATGGCAAATCCCGTGCAGGCTGCCGTTGGTTTATCATGCATGCTTACCGATTGAGCATCCCATAACTGAGGAATAAATACCGATGGCACCGACCATAGGCAGTCCCGCCCCCGAATTTTCGTTGAAGGATCAGAGCCAGCAGGAAGTGAAGCTGAGCGATTTCCGCGGCAAGAAGCGAGTCGTCCTGGTGTTCTACCCGCTCGACTGGAGCCCGGTCTGCACCAACGAACATGCTTGCCTGGTGAGCGACTCCAATCAGTTCGAGCAGCTCGACGCCCAGGTACTGGGCTTGAGCGTCGACAGCGTCTGGTCGCATAAAGCCTACGCGGAAAAAATGGGAATCAAATACCCGTTGCTCGCCGATTTCCATCCCCGCGGCGCGGTTGCGGCCAAGTATGGCGTTTATATGGAGGACAAGGGAATTACCGGCCGTGCTATCTCCATCATCGACCGCGACGGCAACCTTGCCTGGCACAAGGATTACGCCATCCCCGTGGTGCCGGACGTTCAGGAAGTGGCCAAGGCGCTGGCCGGCGTGAAGTAATTTCGTAGCCGCATAGCGGCGAAAGAATGCAGCTCAGGGCGTAAGCCCTGGGTAAAAAATCCGAACCCTACCCAGCCCTGAAAGGGCGAAAGATACTCGGACTCTCTTTCAATTACTGATTCTGGGACTCCGAGGCAAGGAGTAATCATGGCCAGCCAGCCGCAGTACAACATGAATCTCGATACGCGTTTCGCGCCGCTCGAACTGATCGACTTGCCGGCGCTGGTGAACGCTTGCAAAGAGCAGTGGTACAACCAGACTCTCTGCCGGGTAAACGACTGCGTGGTACGGCTGGGCGTGGTCGAAGGCCAATTCCACTGGCACAAGCACGACAACGAAGACGAATTCTTCTATGTCGTGGAAGGCAAGTGGATCATCGAACTCGAGGGCCGCACCGTCGAGCTTGGCCCGCGCCAGGGTTTCACCGTACCGAAGGGAGTGATGCACTGTCCGCGTGCCCCGGAGCGAACGGTGCTGTTGATGTTTGAGGGATCCGGCGTCATTCCGACTGGCGATTAGGTAGCGCTGCGGTTCCGGCGGCCGATGGCCGGGCGGAGCCCCGCGGACCGTCGGCGCAGCTAATGACACTTGAAACTTTATCTCCAACACGCGCCGGCCAGAGGCCGGCGCTACGCGTTCTCCCGCCGATCCAGAAACCCTTGCAGGATAAGCACCGCGGCCAGCCGGTCCACGACTTCTCCACGCCGCTTGATCGACATTTCCGAATCGCGCAGCACTCGATTCGCCTCCGCCGAGGTCAGCCGCTCATCCCACAGGTGAACCGGCAAGCGGAACCTCTTGCCCAACTCCGCCGCGAAGACTTGCATCTTCTCCGATTGCGTCCCTTCCATGCCACTCAGGCGCAGGGGATAGCCGACCACGATCTCGATGACTCCATACTCCTGAATCACGCGCTGCAGCTGCGCCATATCCTGGCGCTTGTTCTGCCGACGGATGGTTTGCAGACCCTGTGCCGTAATGCCCAGGGGGTCAGAAACCGCCATCCCGATGGTTTTTGAACCCACGTCCAGCCCGAGAATTCGCGGGCGTGGCTGCCTGGGGAGTGGGTCGTCTTGAGCAGAGAACACGCCTCGATTATATGGCCCGCCCGCGCTGGCTGGTTTTTCATGCATGCTGCCCAGCAGCAGGTTTGGGTGGAGCGGGCCCTCAAGGCCTGGATAAAAGCCGCCAGTCAGTTCGGCTTGAACCATTTTGGTTCATGACCAATTCTATGAACTAGGCTACGATACCGGGATGCCGGCCAGCGAATCCCCAACCGAAGTTGCGCCACTGCCTCCGCCGGTGGCCGCCGCGCCCGTGCCCGAGCCACGGCGTGCCGAAGCGCGACCGGGCCACTGGTCGCTGAATCTGATCGGCATCGGCGTCGTCCTCGCCCTTTGTTACTACGGGCAGGTGGTGCTGGTCGTGATGCTGGTCTCCGTGCTGCTGGCCTTCATCCTGGCGCCGGTGGTGGATTTCCTTTCTTTCCTGCGTCTGCCGCGCGCCCTCGCGGCCGGCATCGCAATTGTTCTGCTGATTGTGGCTTTGGGCGGCATCGTCGACTACTCCTACAACCAGGCCGCCACTTTTTTGCAGGCCTTGCCCCGCTACACCACCAAACTTCGGGAAGAGATCATGCGCTTCCGCAGCCAGGCCGAGACCCTTCAGGTGCTCACTCCGGAGCGCGAAAAGGACGTTATCAGCGTACGGCCCACCACCGACTGGACCGATGTTCTCACTCGCAGCTTCGGTTCCGTCGGAGAGGCCGTCTTGGCCGCCTCATTCGTTCCGTTCCTGGCTTACTTCATGCTGACTTGGCAGCAGCACGTGCGCTCCGCCACCGTGATGCTGTTCCCTTTGCATAACCGCCACACCGCTTATGTGACGCTTGGTCTAATCTCCTCCATGATTCGCAGCTTCATGGTGGGAAACGTTCTAATCGGCCTGCTCATCGGAACCTGCAGCACGCTGATTTTCTGGATGTTCCACCTGCCGTTTTTTTACTTTGTGGGATTCATGAGTGGATTTCTCAGCCTGGTGCCCTACATGGGAATTTTGCTGGCCATGGCTCCCCCCGTTTTTGTTGGCCTGGGACGCATTTCGCCTGAGGACATGGTCACGACCGTCATAGCCGTACTCACCCTGCACCTGATCGCGATGAACGTCCTCTACCCGAAGTTCCTGGGCAAACGCCTGCAGTTGAATCCCCTGGCAGTGACCATGTCGCTGTTGCTATGGGCTTGGCTGTGGGGCGCGATCGGCCTGCTGCTGGCCATCCCGATCACGGCCGCGATGAAGATCGTCTTCGAACACGTGGAATCCCTCAAGCCCTACGGGACCTGGCTGGGCGAATAGGCCATTAGCGCTAAGTTGAGCGATTTGGCTTAGGGCTATGCCAATTTCCCCGAAGCCTGTTTGTGGATAATTTCCGGATGGCCGACGATCCGGGAGTTGAGCAACATTGAGGCGGCAGAGAATACCCATTGCGATTGTGTGAGATTCTGCGTCAAGAGGCACGCTATGCGACAAGAGCGAGTGCTGCAGGTTTTGCTGGTGCTGATTGGGTTATTCTTTGTCGCGGGGATCTATCCTCTGCTCACGTCCCTACCGCAGCACCAACAGACAGACTATGGCGATCAGATGATGCTCGTGGTGTATTTTGTGCTCGGCGTATTTCTGCTGCTGGCTGTGCGAAGGCCGGCAGCCCATCGCAGCCTGATTTCCTTCGCAGGATGGGGTACCCTGGCGCACGACGCTGTGATGGCAGTTCAAGCTTCTCAGTTGAAACAGTTGCGCTCGGAACTGCTGCCCTTAACCGTAGTTGCGCTTCTTTGTGTCGCGTTGATCGCGTTATCTCCGCCGAAGCAAGTAGCGCAGTCATTTCGGAATCACTAGGTGAGCGACGGGCTACTCGGAAGTTAAGCCCCAGCACGAACTTTCAACGACGCTGGCTCGAAGTCGGCTTGGGGGAAGTTCCAGTTGGCCGATCTCCCACGAACTCCCTTTGTCGCCCCATCCCGAACGAATGCCGGCTTAAGGAGCGTTCATGACGAGTAGCCCCGACATCCCCCAAAAATGGGGTGCGAGTTCGTTTTAAGGCAAATACGCGCAACCCGATAATTGCTTCTGGATGTCCCAGCCGAACAACCAGCTCTTCCCGGATAACCAACCGCCTCCGCCAACGTCTGATCCTGACAAGGGTTGAACTCTTTTGCCGTGGATTCGTATACGATTACGGGGCAAGCCGACGCATGCCAGAGGGAGGGTAGGTGAACTCCGCGATGTCTGAGGCTGCGATTCCTGGCCGGTTTGCCGCGTCGCAGGTCGGAGAACGGCTGCGGCGGCACAGTACTGTCTTCCGCGACCCGGCGGTCGAAGCCCTGTCGTCGCTTGCGCGCCCACAAACTGCGCTCCGCCCTCACCCTGCTCGGGGTCACCTTGTCGGTATCGGTGCTGATCTTAGTCGTGTCGATCATTACCGGCGCCAACCTTTACATCGAGAACAAGGTGGCGAACCTCGGCGCGAACGTCTTTCTGGTAATGCGCTTCCCCATCATCACCAATCAGCAGGACTTCTTCAAAGCCATGCGCCGCAATCGCAACGTCACCTGGGACGACTTTGAAGCTCTGCACGACGGCATGAAACTGCCTCGCGCCGTCGGCCTTGAGGTGAGAGTAAACGGCAAAGTCCGCCTGGGAACGCAACTCTTGGAGGAGATCAACGTTCGCGGTGTGACCGCCAACATTGCCGATATGGATGTGGAAGAGCCGATCAGCGGCCGTTACATTACCGATGCCGACAACGAAAGTCGATCGATGGTGACCTTCGTTGGAGAAGGAGTTGCGGGGAAGCTGTTCCCCACCGTCGATCCCATCGGCAAAACAATTTACATAGATGGCCGCGGCTACGAAGTGGTGGGCGTGGCCAAGCCGATCGGGACCGTGCTCGGGCAATCGCAGGATGATTTCGTCTACATCCCGGTGCGTACCTTTCTCAAATTGTATGGAGAACACAACCGCGACCTGGCCATCAACATCCAGGCCCGAGGCGCGGAGTGGATGCAGCAGACTAAAGATGAAGCCCGCACTCTGATGCGCGGCCGCCGCCACCTCGCGCCTGACGCCGACGACAACTTCGGCATTCTCTCCTCGGAAACCATCATGGGCCTGTGGAAGAATCTCACCGGCGCCATCGCCAAGACCATGGTGGGAGTGGTTTCGGTATTTCTGCTGATCGGCGGCGTGGTGATTATGAACGTGATGCTGGCCAGCGTCACCGAGCGCACCCGCGAGATCGGAGTGCGCAAATCGCTGGGAGCGCGGCGGCGCGACATCCTCATGCAATTCCTGGTGGAATCCGTTGTGATGGCGGCGGTGGGCGGAGGAGCGGGAGTTGCCATTGCCTACGCTCTGTCCGCAGCGGTCAAGATGCTGACGCCCGTGCCCTCGCAGGTGCCGATCGGCGCGGTGATTTTGTCGCTGGCGGTGTCCGCGGCTGTGGGGCTGTTCTTCGGCATCTACCCAGCCAATCGAGCCTCCAAGCTGGATCCGATTGAGGCGCTAAGGGTGGAGACGTAAGAGGAATGGGATTGATGTTCCTGTGCTTCCCTGTGACCCCTGTGGTCTTAAGGGCTGTTCGAATGCTGAATAGAAAGTTTCCGAGCTGCTATGCACTTTGAGATCAGCGAAAACACGCGCATGGCCTTCGATGCTCTCCGCCAGCACAAGACCCGTTCTTTGCTGACGGTCCTGGGCGTGGTCATCGGCATCACCGCCATTGTGGCCGTCTCCTCGATCATGGTGGGACTCGATCAAGATATTCGCGGCTTTCTCGATCAATACGGCACCGACACGCTGTTCGTCTTTCGCTGGGACTTCGGCTTTCGCGGCAGGCTCACCCCCGAGGAACGCAACCGCCGCGTGCTGACCTACGAAGACACCATGGCCATCAAGGAAGAATGCCCGGACGTAAAAGATGTGACTGTAGAAGTCTCCCCGAGGCTGGAGCCGGGACAGCCGTTTACCGCGGTTCCGGCGCGCTACAAGGGCAACGAGGTATTCGGCATTCAATTCACCGGAACGATTCCCTCGTATGAATGGGTATACAACGCCGCGCCGGAGAGGGGGCGGTTTTTCAGCGAAGCGGAGAACCTGCATCGGATGGATGTCGCGGTCATCGGGCACGATCTGGCTGAAGGCTTGTTCCACTCGGAGGACCCGTTGGGGAAGTCCATCAACGTGGGCGGCGCGAACTACCAGGTGGTCGGCGTGTTGGAAAAGCGCAAAGGCCAGTTCTTCAAAGACGAATCAGCGGATAAAGTTGTGGTCGTGCCCTACGGGGCGTACCGCAAACACAATCCTCAGGACGACGAGCACTTCATCGGCGCCCAGGCCTACCCGGGCCGAAAGGCCGAAGCCGAGGATGAAATCATCGGCTTGATGCGCCGCCGCCGGAACGTCGCCTGGGATAAGCCGAACAACTTCGCAATCTCCAGTTCAGAGGAAATGGCGCGGCAATTCCGCCAGATCACCGGAGCCATTGCCATCGCGGTCGTGGTCATCAGCTCGATCGGCCTGCTGATCGGGGGCGTCGGCGTGATGAACATCATGCTGATGTCGGTAACCGAGCGCACCCGCGAAATCGGCGTACGCAAGGCTATGGGAGCGCGCCGGCGCGACATCATCCGCCAGTTCCTCACGGAAGCCATCACCCTGACTGGCGCAGGAGGAATCCTAGGGGTGGCGTTTGGCGGCGGCATCAGCTTCCTGATCAATCAGTTGCTGCCCAGCCTGCCTTCGGCCGTGCCCCTCTGGGCGGTGGTCATGGCGGTGACGGGATCGATGAGCGTCGGCCTGTTCTTTGGGATGTATCCGGCCATGAAAGCCTCGCGGCTTGATCCGGTGGAAGCCCTGCGCTACGAGTGATCAGAAGGTTTCCTTCGTGAAACTTAGTGTCCTTCGTGGTTATTGGGCTTAGTCAGGCGCTTTCCAAAAGCTATAACCAAAGGACACGAAGGTTCACAAAGGAAAACTGGGCCGAGAACGGAAATTAGCTAAAGCTGGGAGGACCTACGCTTGGAATTCCGAGGCTTCCGGAAACCGCAGTTTACTCTTTGATAACGCCTTGGAGAGCAATTCCTCGACCTGCACTTCTTCGCAGTTCTTGGCCATGGCCAGCTCGCTTACCAAGAGGTAACGAGCCCGCTCCAGCATCTTCTTTTCGCGGAACGAAAGCGGCTTGGCCTGGTTCAGCACCAGCAGGCCTTTGAGGACCGAGGCCACTTCCAGCAGCGATCCGGTGCGCATCCGCTCCGAGTTTTCCTTGAAGCGGTACTTCCAGTCGGCATTATTGTCGCACTCGCCATCTGTAAGAAAATCAACGATTTTCTGGATTTCGCCGTTCCTGACCACTCGCCGCAGTCCCACCGTGCCCACATTGTGGAACGGCACCATGACTTTCAGGCTACTGGACTTGATCTTAAGCAGGTAGAACTTCTCGACCGTCAAGCCGAAGGTGCGGCTGCTGATCTGCTCAATAATCCCGACCCCGTGGTTGGGGTAAACGACCTTATCGCCTATATGGAAATTGCTGTCGCTACTCAACATGGAGTACCGCCCACTAGCGCAGGAAAACTGAAGAACAACACCCTACTATTCTATCCTATCCGGGACAATAAGGCAATTTGGTAGGACATTTCCACAGCCAAACCGGCCTTTCCTTCCCTTTGTGAGTTGATATAAGTGTCGCACAATCAGACACTTGTACTGATATTAAACTGGGATTACAAACCTTTACGTAAGTCTGTTCTCTTCTAAAATAAGTGTGATTTAATCTCAACGAACCGAAAAAGCTGCTCGGCTACATTCAGCTGGCAGCATTTACTCCAGCATCGGCCCGAAACAGCCCCGGCAACGTAGCGAAGTCACATCTCTACGCGGAAAAGTCCTACAGTTAGGTAGGTCCTGCCCCAGAGTGCCACCTTTTGGACTCGTGGTAGGTTTATAATTCGGAGGGACTTATGACCGAGCAAATCAGGAAGAAGCTCCAGGATGAGATGAATGCGCTGGAGCACGAGCTGAGTCATGAGCTTCCCAAGGAGCTCAAGAAGGCTGTCGCCCTGGGCGACCTCAGCGAGAACGCTGAGTACCATATGGCGAAGCAGCGCCAGGAGTTCGTCAAGGCGCGGCTGCGGCAATTGGGCAAGCGCATGGCCGACCTCTCGATGATCAACTTTAGCAATATCCCCAAGGACCGAGTCGGCCTCGGCTCCACCGTGCGGGTTTACGATAATACTAAGAGCGAAGAAGTCGAATACACTCTGGTAACCAGCGAGGAATCGGACGTAGCCGCCGGCAAGATATCAACAACCTCCCCGATCGGCCGGGCTCTGCTGAATAAGAAAGTGGGAGACACGGCCATCTTCGTCACCCCGAATGGGAAGCGAGAAATGGAAGTGCTGAGCCTGATCACCATGCACCAGCAGGCGGAGGCGCAAGCCTAATGACTTCAGGGCCCAAACGTTCCATGACCTGGACCAGCCTCTTTGGACGCGCCTGCGGCTTCCTGCTCAACGCCATTGTGCGCTGGCTGTCGCTGGCCCGCATCAATCCCAACGTGCTGACGTTCTTGGGATTGGTGGTAAATATCGTCGCTGCCTGCTTATTCGGATACGCCAACGGCGAAAACCAAGCTCGCATGTTCCGCTACGCAGGCCTGGTCATCATCGGCTCCGGCTTCTTCGATCTAGTGGATGGCGCCGTAGCCCGCGCCAGTAACCAGGTAACCCGCTTTGGCGGCTTCTTTGACTCTGTGGTCGACCGCTATAGCGACGCCTCGCAGTTTCTCGGGCTGCTGGTGTTCTACGCCCGCGGAGACCGCTTCTTTTACGTCATCCTCACCGCCGTGGTAATGATCAGCGCAATTATGGTGAGCTACAGCCGTGCCCGAGCCGAATCCCTAATCGGCTCCTGCCGCGTCGGGTTCATGGAACGCCCGGAGCGCCTGGTGCTGGTCATCATCGGCGCGCTGTTCAACCGCATGGCGCCGGTTTTGTGGGTCATCGCGGTGCTCTCCACGATTACTGTCATCCACCGCATCCAGTACACCTGGAGCCGCACCCGCCCAATGGAAGGTTCTACCAGAGCCAGCCACGCCGCGTAGGAAGCTTTTCAATGCGCATGTAGAGGTGTAGCCGAGCTGCGTCTCTACGATTAGCGCTTGGGAACTACTTCATCCCCAAATCGCTAAGAATCTTGGGGTTCTCTTCGTCGATCGCCAGCAGATTGTGACACGCGGAGCAATCGTTGGTGATGGTTTGCCCGTCGGCGCTGGTGTGGCTGCCGTCGTGGCAGCGGAAGCATCCGGGAAAATCGTTGTGGCCTAGATTATTGGGGTGCGCGCCCCAGGTCAGGCGCATTTCCGGGAAAACGTTGCGGAGATAAATGTTGGCAACTTCCTGCGCCGACTGCTCCACGACGGTGCGCCTCGTCTGGTAGATCACCGCGTAGTAGGAGCGGTAAAAATTGTTAAGCTCGTCGATGATGCGGTGCCGCGCTTCGTCCCGATTGGGGTAATCAACCTTCAGCAGTTCTACCGCTTTCTTCTTGATGTAGGGCAATTCCGGGCTTATTCTTCCGACCGACATCTGCTTGTCGACCGCGGTTTCCGGCAGATCGAACGCATGGGTCGGCCGGTTGTGGCAATCGATGCAATCCATCACCCGATGCTCGCCCTTATCCAGTTGGGCCTGCGTGGGTTTGGTATCGGTGGAAAGAAATTCGACCGTCTTGCCGGAATCGTCGGTGTAGTAAACCGCGGGAATGACCTGGCGTTCTGCATCGGTCGAAACATAGCGAATGCGGGCATTGTCGGAGAGATGGTGCCCGTGAATCCCAACCAGGCCCTGCCAGGTTCTGCCGCCAACCTTGAGCAACAGCACATCGGTCTGCTGGGTGTTTTTCTCGTCGTCCTTATAGTGATTTTCGACCAGGAATTTGTCTCCGGTAAAACGCTGCGGCCAGTGGCACTGTTCGCAAGTCTCGCGCGCAGGGCGAAGATATTTAACCGGCGAAGGGATAGGCCGCGAGTAGGTCTTGAACGTAACCGCGAACACCTGCCGCAAACCTGACAGTTTCGAACGCACGAACCAGGGCGCGCCCGGTCCAATGTGGCATTCGACGCATTCGACGTGGGCGTGCGGAGAATTCTGGTACGCCGTGAACTCCGGGGCCATCACGGTATGGCAGGTCGTCCCGCAGAACGTGGTGGAGTCCATGTACTCCACGCCGCGGTAGGAGGCGGTTCCGAAGATTACGAAATTGAGCGCGGTCGCGGCCGCAACGTACGCTACCGCCTGCCGCGCCACGGGCAGCCGCAGGTTGATCGCAGGATAAGCAGAGGGCAATTCGCCATGTTTACGCAGACTCCCGCGGCGCAGCCAGATACCCAGGGGAATCAGCAAAAGGCCGAGCACGAAAAAGCCGGGCAGGATTAAGAAGATCAGAATTCCAACGTAAGGATGGGAGGGGCCGGGCAGGAAAAAATCGTAGAACCAGAAAGCGATCATGGTGAGCGCTGTGCTGGTGGTGAGCACAGCACCCACAAGCGAGATGGGGTTCTGTCCCAGGAAGTAGACTGGCCGAGACCAGTCCCGAATGCTTTCGCGCAGAGTCATAGGAAGAGGGAATGGGGGCTACCGGGCCTTGCGGCAAAAGCCCCCGACCGCGCTCTACTTGCCCAGCGTGCGAATGTAGGCTACTAGACCCTTGATGTCGTCCGGCTTCAGGCTCTTCTCGTAGGCCGGCATTTTCCCTTTGCCTTTTTCGATGGCGGCCGTCAGATCGGCATCGGACATCTTTTGCACTTCGGGGCTGTGAAAATCGTGAGCACCGAGCTTTTTTCCAACCGCCGAGCCAGTCCCGTCAGCGGCATGGCAAGCTGCGCACTTGCCCTTGTACACACCTTCTGCGCCTTGCGCTCGGGCTGAAATCGAGAAGGCAAAGACAAAAATAGAAATCAGTGCGGCCGCGACAGGAAGCATCCGCATATTCGCATGTCTCATGATTCAGTTCCTTTCCGTTACGGGGTGATTGTTGCACTGCGCTCCAAGTTTCGATGCCGAAACTGTCCACTGGCATCCACCGCTTATCGTACTACCGGCTCCAGCAGAAACAGCTTACACAGGGTGAGACTCAGTTTGTTTACCTTTTTGGAATCTGGTCAAAATTGAACACTTTTTTCGGCGTACGGAATGCGAACATTTTCGTACGTCGGCTGAGCTGTGTGACTAGCGTGCGATGGACGGAGTATATGATCATGCCCCAACTCCCTAATCAGTGTCCGCTATCAGTGTTGTTAGATTTCCGGTTGTCCACGCGTGCTCAATCCATATTCCGCCACATAAAACGATTTGTCTCGCACTCTCTGCCTCTGATCGGCGATCTCGTTCCCAAAACGGTCCACTCTCGCAGAAATGAAAATTTGATTGAGCACATCAGCACATTGATGTGATCCTGATCACAAGGAACCGTGATAATGACCACAAGTAACCCACACGAATTTCGGATAACTTCAGGCAATACCGGATGGCAAAGAGTCAAAGACATGAAAGGACTGGCCATGCGTAGATGGATTAGCGCCCTTTCGGGGATCGCGACCCTAATTCTGTTTCTTGCGGTATTAACGGCAGGGGCTCAAACCGCAACGGAAAGCAAGCCGCCCGCTGCTGAGCCCGCGCCCGCAGCCACGCCGGACGGCGACTACGTCGGCTCCGAGGTGTGCGTGGCCTGCCATGCCGAACAACAGAAGAGCTTCGTTCATACCATCATGGGGAGCGCCATGGCACATCCCAAGGGCCCCTTGGAGGCGCTGGGATGCGAAGCTTGCCACGGACCGGGAAAAGCCCATGTGGCAGCGGGTGGCGGTAAGGACACCATTCCGATCCGCTTTACCAAGGACTCCACCAACACAGCCGAGGAGAAGAACGCGGCTTGTCTGTCCTGTCACAACAAGGGCAATCAGATGTTTTGGAAAGGCGGCCCGCACGAGTCGCGCGGCATGGCCTGCGTCGACTGCCACCAAGTCCACTACGGCAGCCCGGCGGAGCGCTACGCAGCGCTGGACTTCTCGAAACGCGCTATGGCGCGCCGCTCACCCAAACCGTAGGCACCAAGAAGCCGCAGCCGGAGCTATGTCTGGAGTGCCATCAGATGCGGCGGGCGCAATTGCAGCGCTCTTCCCACATGCCGTACCGCGAGGGCAAGGTCACCTGCACCAGTTGCCACAACCCGCACGGCAGCCCCAACCCCAGCCAACTGATTCAAGCCAGCGTCAACGAGAACTGTTACAGCTGCCATGCCGAGCGCCGCGGTCCGTTCCTGTGGGAGCACCCGCCGGTCATGGAAAACTGCGCCAACTGCCACGACCCGCACGGCAGCAGCAACCCGCAGTTGCTGAAGGTGCGGATGCCGCGAGTGTGCGACTCCTGCCACGATTCGAGCCGCCATCCCACGCAGCCGCAGCCCCTCAGTTCCATCAAAAACTTCAACCGGGGATGCACCAATTGCCACTCCCTGATCCACGGATCGAACAGTCCCTCGGGGAATTTCTTCATGCGTTAGAAGGAGAGTGCGATGATATCGGCAATACAGAAGCTCGCAATCGTGCTGCTCATACTCGTGATGGTTCCAGCGGTTGCGCTCGGACAGGAAGAGCGCCCGCAGCGGGGAATGGTCGAAGCCGGCACCCGCAATAGCTGGGGCGACGTCTACGGCCGCCCCGATCTGCCGTTCACGCCTTCGTTGAAAACTTCGAAATACGACGAGTATCGCGACTTGCGCGACGGCTTCTTCATTCGCAGGTTTCGCCTGAACATGGACGACATTGCGGGCTCAAAATACTACCTGGACTTGCAATCCGACAAAGCCGTCTATCGCGACCAGAGCTACCTGGCGACCTTCGGCCAATGGAACCGCTTCAAGCTGCAGTTCCGCTACGACGAAATCCCCCATACTTACTCGAATACCACTCGCACCCTGTACACTCAGACCGGAAACGGAGTATCTGACCATCCCGTTGCTGACCCGGAGCACCCTGCAAGGTCTGTCCGCGTCCACTTCGCTGCCCAGCACTATCCAGACGCAACTGGTGCCGAGCATGAACTTTATCGTTCCTGCGATCGAGCGCCGGGCCGGGACCGTGCTTTTCGCTTATGACATCACTCCGGACTGGGACGTATTGGCCTCTTTTGCGCGTGAGCACGAAACCGGCACGCGGCCGATCGGCCTGATCTTCAACTCCAGCCCCAGCGCGTCGTTGACTGGAGGCTACGGCGCGGAAGTGCCCGAGCCGATTAACTACTTCACCAACACCGTCAAGGTTATGGTCGAACACGCTCGGCAGAGATGGGGAGTCCAACTCGGTTACCTGGGGTCGTTCTTCCAGAACAATACCGGTACGCTGACTTTCGACAACCCATTTCGCACCACCGACTGCGTTTCGCCGAACGGCTGTACCTCGGCAACCCAGGGTCCGGCCACCGGACGAGTGGATCTCTACCCAGATAACCATGCCCACTACTTCAACTTTGCCGGCACGTTTGCATTGCCCATGAAGCTGCGCTTGCTGGCCAGCGTCAGTGCCGGCTGGCTGGGGCAGAATGACGCCTTTATCCCCTACACCACCAACTCGATTCTCGAGGCACAGACCGCAGCCTCTGCCGGCCGCGAGTCTGGGTGGTGATAAGCAAACTCTGGCGATGAATTACAAGCTGATCGAGAGTTTGGGGAAGAAGTTCGACATCAAAGCCGCGTTACCGGCAATACGACTACAACAACAACACGCCGGTGCTGAGTTTCACGCCCGTAGCAGGGGGACATCGCGGCGCCGAACCTGGCCAGTCCGACGGAGAACACCCCCTTCGGATACAACAAGAAGAATGTTGAAGTGACCGGCAATTGGTATTTCGCCAAGAAGAGTTCCCTAAAAGTGGGCTACGAAGGCGAGATCATGGACCGTTCCGAGCGCGACGTCGAGCATTCGACTGAAAACGGACTAGTGGCGGCGGTTGACGCGGCGGTGCGCAAGGACCTTTCGGTTCGGGTGTCCTATCGTCATTCCGACCGCAATCCCGAGCACTACGTAGACGAAGAAGCAATTGCGGTTTCCGGCGGCATCACCAACGACCAGATTTTCAGCCGGCGCTTTGACGAGGCTGCCAGGACACGCGATCGCGGCGACGTGGAAATCATGTACGACCCCACCGACCGGCTGAGTTTCTCCGGATTTGGCGGAACCTTGCAGGATAATTACAACCAGCGAGGCGGAGTCAACAGCGCTGCGCCGTTGAACTTCGTTGCGGGCACCACCAATCCCTACTATCTGTACGGCGTGCTCAAGGATCTTTCCTACAATGCCGGGTTTGACGGGGACTTTACCCTGACCAATTCGGTCACCATGTTTGCCGAATATTCCTGGGAGCGCTACTACAAGGCTATGGCCTCGCGCTACCGGGTGCCGGGCAGCGCAGCGGTCGCAACTCCTCTGAATTGCAGCAACACCGCCTTCGGGTGCGACAGCGCCAATAACGATTGGGGAAGCACTGCCGCGGACCACGTGCACATCTTTACCGTAGGCTGGGATGTACACATGGGCAAGAAGGCCGATTTCAACACCTATTACTCATTGTCCGCGGCGAAAGGCAACGTGAACAGCCGGCCGTTTGGCGATCCCACCATCACCACCGGCCCCGATAAGTTCCTGCTGACGGGGACTAACGCCGCCGTCAACTACCCCGAGACGGTGAGCCGCAATCACGAGGTCGCGGCCATTTTCAAGTACAAGCTGACCAAGAACCTCACGCCGAAAATTGAGTATCGCTATCAGCAGTTCGACTCCCGCGACTATCAGACTACCGCGATGACGCCTTATATGGGTTGCGTGAGCGGCCTGCCGCCGAGCGCGCCCGTACCGGGCTGCGCCAGTCCGCTGATCGGCACTCCCAGCCCTTACTATCCGTTCTTTGTGGTGGGCGATAACAGCGCGGCCAGGTATTTGTTCCTGGGAGCCGATCAGCCATCCTACCGTGCGCATTATCTGGCGGCGACGCTTGAATACCGTTTCTGAGTTATGCGAGAGAATGGAAGCCGGAAAAAGCCCAGAGAACTTAAATGGGCCGGCAACCAAGAAGCGGTGACATTCCTTGGCTATCGGCCCATTCGATCCTGAATTGGATCGGAGGTGATAACTCCATGCTAGACCCGCCGGCCCAGAAGTCAAGCACTCTTTCACATTTCGAACACCTTGGTGGACCGCTCTGGTCCGGCTAGGTTTGGCTCATTTAGCCCTGTGATTCCACGTACACCAGAGAGGTTCGCCGACTCGCCCGGTCGCGTTGACACCTCTGCGCGTAAGGTGTTAATTTTAATCGTTTTGTAACGCCTTCTTTCTTTAGAATCTCTATCCACACAATGGCTGAGACGCTCCGACAACTAGGAAGATTACTGCTCGGATCAGTGCCGACCATAATCTTCATGGTCCTGCTGTACTGGATATACAAGTTGGTGCTGCACCAGCCTCTGGTGAAGGTGCTGGCGGAGCGCCGCAGCCGGACCGAGGGCGCCATCGAGAAAGCTCAGGCGGATATCGCCGCGGCGGAAGCGCGCACCGCGGATTACGAGCAGCGTCTGCGCGAGGCGCGCGTGGCCGTGTTTAAAGCTCAAGAGGCGCGGCGCCAGCAGGCGGCGCAAGTCCGGGCCGCGGCGCTGGCCGAAGCGCGGGCCAAAGCGCAAGCGCAAATCGAGCAGGCTCGCGCGGGAATCGAGCAAGACAAGCAGCAGGCGCAGGCTGGTCTGCAGGCGGAGAGCGGAAGGCTGGCCACGGAAATTATTCGCTTGATTCTTCGGCCGGTGGGTGCCGGGCAATGAGAACACTCCATGTGAGAATGGCGCGGTGCGGAATTGCACTCGCGCTATTGCCGCTGCTTTTCGCGCTCCTGCATGCAAGCATTGCCCTTGGGCAGGACAGCGGTTCGAGCTCACCAAAATCAGAACCCGCTGCAACCTCGGAGCAGCGGTCGGGCCAATCCAAGCCGCGCGAAAGCGTGGCCAGGGAATTGAACCAGGAGTCACGCGAATCGGCAGGCGAGAGTGAAAATGCGCAATTCAAACACTCCGCGTCGGTGCGCTGGGTGGCAAAAGTCACCGGCCTGAGCGTGAACCAGGTGTATTGGCTCAGTGTTGTGGTGAATTTCGGCGTGATTGCCGGATTTATTTTCTGGGTCTCCAAGAAGAACCTGCCCACCGTTTTCCGCAATCGCACCAACCAGATCCAGAAAGCCATGGAAGAAGCGCGGAAGGCCAGCGAAGACGCCAACCGGCGCCTGGAGGAGATTGCCGCGCGGCTCTCCCATCTGGATGCGGAGATCGCCGCAATGCGGTCATCGGCCGATACTGAAGCGGCTGCCGAGGAAGTTCGCGCCCAGGCCGCCGCCCAGGAAGAGGCGCACAGAATCGTGGAGTCCGCGGAGCAGGAGATTACGTCAGCCGCCAAAATGGCCCGCCGCGAGTTGACCGCCTATGCGGCCTCGCTGGCGGTTTCGCTGGCCGAAAAGCAAATCGAGATCAGCCAGTCCACCGACCAGGCGCTGGTGAAGGGCTTTGTGAAAGAACTTTCGGCGGAGGGCAGTTCGGGAAGGGACGGGCGCTAGAAATGGCCACGGTAACCAATACCTACGCGCGCGCCTTCGCCGACGTCGTTTTCGACAGCCGCCTGGACGCGGCGAAAACTTTGCAGGAGGCGCAGTCGCTTGCAGCGTTGGTAGCCGGCAGCACGGTGCTTCGCCAGGTATGGGAGACGCCCTCGATTTCCGCAGAGCAGAAGCGCGCCGTGCTGGATGCCATCGCAGCGCGGGAAAAGTTTTCCCGGCCGGTGAGGAATTTCATGGCTGTGCTGATCGACCATCGGCGGGTACACTTCCTGGAGCCAATCGTAAAAGAGTTCGAGAAGGAGCTGAACCAGCGCCTGGGATTTACCGAAGCCGAGATCACCAGCGCGCGCGAGCTAACTGCAGCCGAGCGCGAGGCGCTCGAGGCCGAGGTAGGAAACCTAACCGGCAAAAAAGTGCGCGCCCGTTACGCGCAAGACGAGGCGCTCCTCGGAGGAGCGATCGTCCAGGTAGGCAGCACGATTTACGACGGTTCGGTGAAGGGGCAGTTGGAGAGAATTCGGCAGCAGCTAAGCGGCACTTAGCACTTGGCACTTAGCATTTGGCCAAGACGGGCTCTTGCCGGCATCGGCAAGAACCCCAAGGTCTAAATGCTAAATGCTAATTGCTAAGTGCAGGCCCGATACCGAAAGATAGAAGCGGCACACAACCATGGCTCAAATCAAAGCAGACGAAATCACTCAACTCATCCGGCAACAGATCGAGAACTATGAATCCAAGATTGCCGTGGATGAGGTCGGCACCGTGCTTACCCTCGGCGATGGCATCGCCCGCGTCCACGGCCTGGATAAAGTCATGGCCGGGGAACTGCTCTCCTTCCCGCACGGCGTCGCCGGCATCGCGATGAACCTGGAAGAAGATCAGGTCGGCGTCGTGCTGCTCGGCGAATACACCGAGATCAGCGAAGGCGACGAGGTCAAGCGCACCGGCCGCATCATGAGCGTCCCCGTAGGTGAGGCGCTCATCGGGCGGGTGGTAGATGCGCTCGGCCGGCCCATCGACGACAAAGGTCCGATTGCCAGCGATCAGTTCATCGAACTG
Source organism: uncultured Acidobacteriaceae bacterium (assembly GCA_963735545.1). Taxonomy (GTDB): domain Bacteria; phylum Acidobacteriota; class Terriglobia; order Terriglobales; family Acidobacteriaceae; genus PALSA-270. Next base: position 177,022 of record CAVTLU010000011.1, on the reverse strand, counting down.
GAGCGCATCGCCCCTGGCGTCATCGACCGTCAGCCGGTGCGCGAACCGATGGCCACGGGCATCAAGGCCATCGACAGCATGATTCCCATCGGGCGTGGCCAGCGCGAATTGATCATCGGCGACCGCCAGACGGGAAAGACCACGGTCGCGCTCGATACCATCATCAACAACAAAGGCAACAATCTCATCTGTATTTATTGCGCGATCGGGCAGAAGCGGTCTTCCATCGCGCAGGTGGTGAAGCTGCTCACCGATTACGGAGCGATGGACTACACCATCGTGGTGGCCGCGTCCGCTTCCGAGCCCGCGCCCATGCAGTACATTGCGCCCTATGCCGCGTGCGCCATGGGCGAATATTTCCGCGACAATGGAAAGCACGCCCTGACCATCTACGACGATCTCTCCAAGCACGCGGCTTCGTACCGCGAAATTTCGCTGCTGCTGCGCCGTCCGCCGGGCCGCGAGGCGTATCCCGGAGACGTCTTTTATCTTCACTCGCGTTTGCTCGAGCGCGCCGCGAAGCTGAGCGACAAGAAGGGCGGCGGCTCGCTTACTTCCTTGCCGGTCATCGAGACGCAAGCGGGAGACGTTTCCGCTTACATTCCGACCAACGTTATTTCGATTACCGACGGCCAGATCTATCTGGAAACCGATCTGTTCAACCAGGGCGTGCGTCCGGCGGTAAACGTCGGCCTCTCTGTGAGCCGCGTGGGCGGCAGCGCGCAGATCAAAGCCATGCGCCAGGTGGCCGGCAGCATGAAGCTCGAACTCGCGCAATACCGCGAACTGGCGGCCTTTGCCCAGTTCGGCAGCGACCTCGACAAAGCCACGCAAGCCCAACTCAACCGCGGCCAGCATCTGGTCGAAACCCTGAAGCAGGGCCCGTTTTCGCCGCTGCCTTTTTCCAAGCAGATTCTGACCATCTTCGCGGGCACCAGCGGATTCCTCGACGATCTGCCCATCGATCAAGTCCGCGACTTCGAGGGCGCGCTGTACAAGTACGTGGACGGTGCCAATCCCGGCTTGCTGCGCAGCATCATGGAGAAAAAGGTTTTGGACGACGCGCTCAAAGCTGAGATGACCAAGGTGATTAAAGAAACGAAGGAAGCGTTCGTGGCTGAGCGGCAGGCGGTCGCGAAGTAGAAGCACTTAGCAATTGGCACTTGGCATTTAGCCCATGAGATTTTTGCTCGGGCCCGCATGGGGCCTCTGACGGCCAAATGCTAACGGCTAAGTGTTGCGAATCTATGGCTAACATTCTCGACATCCGGCGCCGTATCCGCAGCGTGGCTAACACGCGGCAGATTACCAAGGCCATGAAGATGGTCTCCGCCGCGCGCCTGCGCCGCGCTCAGGAGCGCGCTTTGGCGGCGCGTCCCTACGCGCAAATGTTGACGAATGTGCTGAAGTCCCTGGTTTCGCGCACTGAGATCTACGATCCCGAAACCGGCGAGCCGAAGCATCCGCTCCTGGCGCAGCGCCCAGAGAACAACGTTTTGCTCGTTGTGCTCACCGGCGACAAAGGCCTCGCGGGCGCGTTCAACACAAATATTCTCAAAGCCGCCATGCGATTCCTGGAATCGAAGCCCGGAAAAAATGTCGAGATTGAGGCCATCGGGCGCAAGGGACGTGACTTCCTGCGCCGCCGTTACCCTTCAGCGGAGCCGCGCACGGCCGATTCTACGGAACCCTCGCGGATTACGATCATCGGGGAGCAGATTGGCGTGCTGAACAAAGTCGACTACTCCCTGGCCTCCGCGTTGGCGGAGCGTGTGATCGAGCGCTACACCAACCAGGACATCGATTCCGTGTACGTGGTGTACAACGAGTTCAAATCGGTGATCGCACAACGCCTGGTGGTGGAACAGGTTCTGCCGATCGAAGAAGTTGGGGAAGTCGGAGTTGCCCAGGCCGAGGAAATGGGCCTGAAGGAAAAACAGCGCGCGTTGGAAGCGGCTAAAGGTGCGGGCGTCGGAGTCCGCCCCGCCGATACGCGTGAGATGGATGTTGCGGCGGCGCATTTTGCCACCGCCCCGGTGGACTACATCTACGAGCAGCCCGCTGACGAGCTGTTCCGCGGACTGTTACCGAAGTATGTAGGCGTGCAGCTGTTTCATGCGATGCTGGAGTCGGTCGCGGCCGAGCACGCCGCGCGCATGACCGCTACCGACGCCGCAACCAACAACGCCACCGACATTATCGATTCGCTGACTCTGGCCATGAACCGCGCGCGCCAGGCCAAAATCACCAAGGAGATCATTGAGATCGTGAGCGGAGCAGCAGCATCAGCGTAAAGAGCACTTAGTAATTGGCACTTGGCATTTAGCCAGTCGAGGCTTTTGCCGGAAGCGGCGAGAACCCTCACGGCCAAATGCCAATTGCTAAGTGCTAAATGCCGAGGAATCTATGCCAGAAAATGTAGGCCACGTAATCCAAGTCGCAGGTCCCGCCGTCGATGTGCAGTTTGTCGAAGCCACCATGCCGCCAATCTATGAGGCACTGTTGGTCGTCGCCGACGGCTTCACGGTGCCGGACCCTATCCACGTTACCCTCGAAGTGCAGCAGCACCTGGGCGAAGGCCGAGTGCGCTGCATCGCCATGCAGGCCACCGACGGTATGGTGCGTGGCATGAAAGCCATCGATCAAGGCGGGCCAATTTCTGTGCCGGTCGGCCGCGGCACGCTGGGCCGCGTCATGAATGTTATCGGCGAACCGGTGGACGCTCTCGGCCCCATCGCTCACACCAAGAAGATGCCGATTCACCGGCAGGCCCCGCTCTTCGACGAGCAGGCCACTTCGGCCGAAATGTTCGAGACCGGCGTCAAGGTCGTCGATCTCATTCAGCCCTTTCTGAAGGGCGGAAAAATCGGCTTGTTCGGCGGCGCTGGCGTGGGCAAGACCGTCGTCATCATGGAGCTGATCAACAACGTCGCCAAGCAACACGGCGGGTTTTCCGTGTTTGCCGGGGTCGGCGAGCGTACCCGTGAGGGCAACGATCTGTGGCTGGAAATGAGCGAGTCTGGCGTAATCAAGCCCGGCGACCCCGCAAATTCCAAAGCCGCGCTGATTTACGGCCAGATGACCGAGCCGCCGGGCGCCCGTCTGCGCGTGGCTTTGACCGGGCTGACCGTTGCCGAATTTTTCCGCGACGAAGAAGGCGCCGACACCCTGCTCTTCATCGACAATATTTTCCGCTTCACCCAGGCCGGATCGGAAGTCTCGGCGCTTCTAGGCCGTATGCCTAGCGCCGTCGGTTACCAGCCGAACCTGGCCACGGAGATGGGCGAACTGCAGGAACGCATTACGTCGACGAAAAAAGGATCGGTCACTTCGGTGCAGGCGATTTACGTTCCCGCCGACGATCTCACCGATCCCGCGCCGGCTACGACGTTTGCTCACCTCGATGCGACCACGGTGCTTTCGCGTGCGCTGACCGAAATCGGAATTTATCCTGCCGTCGATCCGCTGGCCTCGACCTCGCGCATTCTCGATCCGCGCATCGTGGGCCAGGAACACTACGACGTTGCGCAGTCGGTGAAGAAGACCTTGCAGACCTATAAAGACCTGCAGGACATCATCGCGATTCTCGGTATCGACGAACTCAGCGAAGACCAGAAGCTCACGGTAGCGCGAGCGCGTAAGATCCAGAAATTTCTTTCCCAGCCCTTCCACGTAGCCGAACAATTTACCGGCGCCGCGGGACGGTATGTGAAGATCGCGGACACCGTCAAAGGCTTCAAAGGCATCGTCGAAGGAAAATACGACGACATCCCCGAGCAGGCCTTCTACATGAAAGGCCCGATTGACGAAGTGCTGGAAGCGGCAGAGAAGATGAAAGCAGCAGCTTAGGAACCGTCGTTGGTCGTTCGTCCTTGGTCGTTGGCAAACCCACAGTGCCTTCGGCCAACGACGTACGACCAACGACCAACGACGAAAATGCCTGACACATTCCAACTCGAAATCGTTACCCCCGAAAAAATGGTGGTGCGTGACGTCGCCGAGGAGATGCAGATTCCCGGCAAGAACGGATATCTCGGCATTCTGCCCGGCCACGCCCCGCTCATTACGGAGCTTGCCGTCGGCGAGATCACGTATCGCAACGGCAGCCAAGTGCACCATCTTTCCGTGGCTTGGGGCTTTGCCGAAGTGCTGCAAGACAAAGTGACAATCCTGGCCGAGACCTGCGAGCGCCCGGAAGAAATTGATACTTCCCGCGCCCAGCAGGCGAAGCAGCGAGCGGAGCAGCAGCTCAACAGCGGCGCCGCAGACGTTAACTACAACGAGGCGGGAGCCGCTCTACAACGGGCCGAGACGCGTCTCGATGTGGCGCAGAAGAAATAGCAAGATCGATGCTGCGCTGATGCCTGCCAGAGTTTTGTATCAGGGCACGCCTTTACTGCGTGCCGTCTCGATCTGCAAAAAGCCTATTCCGCGCCGATGAGGCGCGATTCCCGAGCCTCCGGCATCGCCGTCGCAGTTGCGCCCTGTGGGCGCGATAGATTGGGTTTCCTCCCGCAACAACGGCACGGCTGAAAATCGATGCCCCGATACGAACCGCTTGTAGGCATACATTAGACGAAGGTAGTTGCCCATCCTGCGAATGTCGTTTGGTGACGAAGCTCACCGTTATTTGTTCCGCTTGAAACAAGGACTTCATCCTTGCTATAGTAAGGAATGGGCAAGGTCACCAGCAAGCTCCAACTCACGGTACCCAAGACAATCGCGGATCAGTTCGGCATCCGCCCGGGAGATAACTTGGAGTGGTTTCCTGCCGGCGAGGCCATCCGAATCGTTCCCAGCCGGGCCAAATCCGCAGAAGGTCTCAGCCGGGAAGAACGATTGAGCCTGTTCGACAAGGCTACTCTTCGCCAGCGGCAACGCGAGGAAGCAGTGCGCCGAAACGGTAGCCAAGCTTCCCAACGGCGGCCCCGGAACCGCGGATGGAAACGCGAGGACCTATATCATCGTGGCCTCTCTCGTTGACACCAATATTCTGGTTTATCGATTCGACCCCAGATTCCCGGAAAAGCAGAAGATCGCTACCTCAGTCCTGCGCGACGGCTTGAAACAAGATTCGATCCGAATCCCTCATCAGGCTCTGGTGGAGTTTGTGGCTGCTGTAGGCTATGTCCGCTCCGACCGCGGTGCTCTACTATCGTCCGATGACGCGCGCCGCGAGGCGGAGGAGTTTCTTAGCGAGTTCACCGTTCTCTATCCCAATGCTCCGCTATTTCGAACCGCACTCCGAGGCATAGCCGCTTATCGTCTTTCGTGGTTTGACTCGCATTTGTGGGCATACGCGGAATACTACGGGCTCCCCGAACTGATCTCCGAAGACTTCGAACATGGCCGGATGTACGGAAGTGTGAGGGTAGTAAATCCGTTTCACCGGAACCGTACGTCCTAAAGGCTATTGGCCATGTGACGCCTAGGGATGCTCGGACGCCTCTCCCGCCGGCACGATCTTCGTATCCGCCCGAAACTTCCTGTAGTCGCGATAAGTAACGTCGGACTCTACGTTGAGCCCCTTGAATATGACCCGCGCATCGAGCTTGAGCGCGACGTGCCGTGGCAGCCAAACTTCGTGGTTCACTTGCGTCTGTTCGATCTGGATGTTCGAGCCCTTGTGGATGCGCACCAGAAACAGGCCGACCGAAACCGTGTTCACGCACTGAATGTCCAACTTCACCCACTGCGTCTCGGCTTGGTCGATCCACACCCGGAAGCGGAACTTGGGCAGGAACTTCGCATCTTTCAAATGAGGCTCGTAGCCGGGACGCGGATCGGCATCGATCACATACGTCGGGCGCTCATCGAGAGATGACAAGCCGGAAAAACGGAAAGTGTAAGCATCCGCAATCTCCTTCACGAATTCTCGATCCTCGGCGCGTTGCTTCTCTTCCTTTTCCAGCCGCTTCTTGCGATCGTCGTCCGACTCGTTCTTACGCTTGTCGATTAGCTTCTGGATCTTTTCTTCTTCCTTGCTCGCGTCTTTCGCGGAGAGCGGCTTGTCGTCCTTCTGGATCAGGCGCCGTACCTGCTCTCCATAGATCGCCATCACTTCGTAAGTTTTTGACTCGGTGGATTTCGTCTGGCCGTTGCCATCCAGCTTGTGTTCTTCCGCACGTTCGACGTAGGTATAGTTGTGCCCTAGCTTGTCGTTCTCGATGTCTCTTTCCGCGGTGCGGCGGATTAGGCCTTGAATCTGGTCTTGGGAGAGAGTTGTAGCAGGCAGGCTGGGCGACACCGGCGGATCAGACGACTGCGTTAGTTGTGCGAGCGTCGGTACTGACCAGAAAGTGGCAATCAGAACTACGGCGGTTACTACGCGCAGTCTCATCATCGGGCTCTACTGGTCGTCCTGCGCGCGCATTTCCACATCCACGAAACGCGCCGGCTGAGGGGACGAATTCACCAGCGCCGCTTTCCGGTCGGACGGAATCCAGACGATCTCCCTGGGCTGCCTGCGAATGTGCTCATCATCCTGGCCCCTGAGATCTACTTCGCTGACCGGAATCAGTAACTCCACCGAGGCTTTATCCGGAGCCAGAAAAGCATCGTTGGCGAGAAGCTGGACGTCTACGGCGCTGGCCGTACCGAGCTGCATACCGTTCATGAACTTGACGTGCGGATCGACAGGAGAATTGATCGCCCCGCTGGCATAGTCCCATGTTCCCGTTTGCGATTGATAGCCGTAGGTCGTGACTTTTGGACTGAGGAATTCGACGATCACCCCGCGATACTCCTCGCTGCGGTCATTCCGGAATCCGACAGCACGGCCGCCGAAGACGAAACGCGTCTCAGCCCGTGGAAGCCGGAAACTCTGCACCGCCGACTGGCCCTCGCTCCAGATCACAAGTTCGGAATCCTGCAAGGTTATCAGGAGAAAGTTGTGCTCGTGCCGCGTATAAGACTGCTCTGTAGGCTTGAGGGTTAACGCAAACACCCGCACCTGATCATTTTGCAGTAGCAGGTGGTGGTGCGGTTCGGCCGCAATGTCTACCGCCGTCTGGGCCGATGCGAGCAGTGCGCCGAAAAGCAGGGGAAGTAGTAGGCACAACTTCATGAGCACATTCTATTCTAGCTAGTGGGGCGGAGTTGCTCTAACAATCGTAATCGCGGCCGACCCAGCTTCGCTGGTGTTGCCAGTTGAGGCGGCCGTTACGGTGACCGTCGGTGGGTTCGGGATACTCGTCGGCGCGGTGTAGAGCCCATCGGCAGAAATACTGCCACAGGCTGAGGCTGCACAACCGGGGCCGCTGACCATCCAATTTACGGGTGCTTTCGTTCCCCCGGTAATCGTAGCGGAGAATTGCCACTGTGACCCGCTGGGGACTTCAGCTAAGCTTGGAGAGACTGTGATTCTGACTTCCCCGACCATCTGGATGGATGATGTCACGCAGGGCAGAAGTTGACGGTCAGCAGGGTGTCGGTCTGTCACATCTCCCGGCTTCGGGTTGTAGTAGAAATGAAATCGGAGCGCCAAATACTGACAGGCGAATTCCCTTGGTAAGGGTAGGAACGGAGTTGACGATGCAATACCGGCAAGGGCTGCCCCATCCAGCGCGCCATCCCCAGAGCTTGCCACGTATTGCAAGTCTTGGACCGTGCCATCCTTCAAAATGCGAAACTCGACCACGACGGTCCCCCCCTTCATGGTCGGCTCGCGCGCAGATTCGGGGATGACCCTATACCAATGTTCCCTGACACTGTGTAGGACTCGAGCTAGGTACGGATCAAAGTCCACGCCGCGAGTATCAGTCAGTATGTCTATAGGACCGCGCGATGTGCTCGCGTGTTGAGTAGGATCCTTTTCGTCAGACTTCGGTACCGCAGGCCCTGGGTTCGATTCCTTTGAACGTTTACCATCTTGCGCAAACAAAAGAGCACCACAGACTACTAACAACAACATCCCGAGCTGCAGAGTGTCTCTCACACAGGATTCCGTTCCGAATGCGGGGCCCCAGGACTCTCATTTAACCTCAACAGATTTCTCCCGGCAAAGAACTACTTCTTGGCCTTGCCCAGAGTCTCCGCCTGGAACAGCCTCTCGTCCACCCGGTGCAGGCGTTTGGCGGCTCCGGGACGCAGGAGCTTGTAATGATGAATCTCGAAAAGATAGTCCACGATGAACCAGATGGGTTTCTCCGTGGTCATCCACTGTTGGGGATCGAAGCGTGCGAGGTTGACCGGGCGGGAAAAGGTGCGCAGCGTCCGCTCCCGCCGCATGTTGAAATAAGTGTTGAAGTAGCTGATGGCCAACTCGCGCAGCGTCCGGTGAACCGGCTCGCGGTAGCGGCATCCGGTGTAGTTCGACTTGGCGACCGCGCCCCAATGCCCGTGCTGGCGGTAGACGGCGACCACGTGGTCGGTGTCATGCTCAGCCTCGAAATCCAAAATCAGCGGCGGAAAGCCATTAGCGCGCAGCGCGGCCGCGCCAAAAATAGCCCCTTCCAGACAGTGTGAGGTTTGCTCGCGCAGCACTAGTCGCGGAGACCAGGCAGTGTCCTCCAGGTGATAAGGCATGTCATCCAGGAAGCGCTGAATGCCGTGAGGATCTTTCAGGCTGCGCAACTTGCGCAGTTCGCTGGGAGAGAAACCGAGGTGGTTGAAATTCATTTTGTCTGGAGGGCAGTGTAACGTAAGCGAGCCGGTTCATGTAGGGCGGACGCCCTCGTCCGCCCACCCCGCCAAGCTAAAGCTCGCGCTGTGCGAAGGCGTCCGGGAATACGTGTTTGGATAAATGCGGGAATCGCTAAGCCGGGGAGGCGGTGGCCACTAACGAACCCTGTGATTGCGCGATCCTCTCCAGGATGACCGGCACCTCAAACAGCGCTCGATTGGAATATCGGCTGGCGTTGAGGCGAAGTTCGTCGAACGTCGACTTCTCCAGCAGGCCCTGAACGCCGTCGGCAATGTTGCGAAAGCTATCCAGCACAATGCCGCAACGTTTCTCGATCAGCCATTCGGTGTTGTATCGCTCCTGAGGCAGCGTCCGCGAATTGCATTCGACCACCACCGGCAAGTGGAATTGCAGAGCTTCGCTGATCGAGCCGGGGCCGGGCTTTCCAATGAAGAAGTCGGCTAGCGACATGAAGTAGTCAATCTTCTGGGTGAATCCTTCCACGAAAATCGGCTTTCTGGTTGGGAGGGCTTTGAGGTCGGCGGCAAGTTTCTGGTTGTGCCCGCAGAGCAATATGAGTTGAACATCAGCCGTCGCTTTGATCGAGCCTCTTCGTAATCCCAACCATGGCTCGCGATCCGTGGCCTCCGAAAAGGACAACCCCAGTTGGCCGATCGGGATCAAGCACGAGCCGTCGCCTTTCAGAAGCTCGATCCACCGGCGTCTGCTGATAGAACCGCGGCTTCAAAATCATCCCAGATGTTTCGAAGATTCGGTTTGCGGGATGACCCATGCCAATCGCCTGCTGTTTGGCCCGTTCAGTACCGACGATAATGTATTGCGACTCCGGCTCAATCCAGAAATGGGGCGGGTAGTCGGCAAAATCCGTCAACAGCGTAACAAACGGAATTTCCGGGGCAACCGCACGAATGCTTTCCGCCTGAGCGCGATTGAAATGCGGAATGACCGACAGCACCAGGTCGGTGGGGTGTTGCTCCCAATAAGCTTTCAGCACCTTGACGATTCGGGCGTGGTAGAAGCGGACTATGCCTTGCAGAACCACGAGCATTTGCGGCGAGAGCCGCGTCCAGCCCCGGCGCAGGATGAGATTGTAAGCGTCTTGCAGACGCATGCCGGTGACGTTGCGAACCACGTCGAGGCGGTCGAGCAACTCCTGCAAATTCAAAAGGCTGACCTCCCATGCGGGAGTTTGCGCCTGAAGGACGTCGTTCAGAGCCTCAGCTGCACTGCGGTGTCCTCCGCCAGCTTCGAAGAAAACGATGGTCAGTCTGCGCAAGAGTCTCCTGAGGTGCTTTTCGATCGCAAGCACTGTTCATGTGGAGATAGCTGAAGGCGCTCTCCACGTGAGTTATTACGATTGTCGCGCGAACCTGGTTTCTACGCCAACTGGATCGGTAAAAAGCTCCGCCAGTTCCGTCGCTGCGTCGATGACTACGTCGGGCGGGTCTTGCTCCAGTGTGTGCGGCGCAAAGCCGTAAGTCACGCCGCAAGTCCAGAGGCCGGCGTTTCGGCCAGTAGCCACATCGACGCCAGAATCCCCGACCAGCAGCGTCTCTTCGGGCGCCGCTCCCGTTTCCCGCAGAATGGCCTGCGCGCCTTCAGGATCGGGCTTCTTGGTGGCGAAGCTGTTGCCGCCGTAAACTTTGACGAAGAATTCTCCCAGGCCCAGTGACTCCACGATGGCTCGCGAGGGAACCACGGGTTTATTCGAGAGCACCGCCATCTTTCGCAGCAATCCGTCGCGCGAATGGCGCACCGCGAGCAACGCTTCTCTCACGCCGTCGTAGACCCGCGTATGGTCCAGCTTGTGCTCCCTGTAATAGCTCAGAAAATATTCCAGGCCTTGGCGAACCAGCGCTTCGTCGTTAGCCTCCGAGCCGAGCGTGCGGCGAATCAGCGTCGGGGCTCCATCGCCCACATAGCTGGCGATCAGATCCTCCGGCAACTCGGGGCGTCCCAGGTGCCGCAGCGCGGCATTGACGGAATGGACCAGGTCGAGCCGTGAGTCAATCAGCGTGCCATCGAGATCGAAGATCAGCAGCTTGATGGGATGAGGGTCGAAGTGACGATGGAAGCGGATCATGGATTCTTTAGGATAAACGATTGTGAGGCAGCAGTTAGCACTTAGCAATTAGCATTTGGCCCATTGGCTCGTGCCGGGGGCCCGATTGGCTAAGTGCCAGGTGCTAATGAGACTCTGACTAAGCGTTGGTGTTCCCCTGTGCTTCCCTGTGACCTCTGTGGTCTACGGTTTGTGTCATCGCGCTTAATCAGAGTTTCTCCAAATGCTAACTGCTGTCTTCCGCCCCTTCCCTCAAGATACAATCGCCTGCTTGCCGGCCCCCCTCGCAGCTCGTCCGTCGGTCCCGCGCTGGGTTGACTACGTTCTTTTGCTCTGCCTCGCCGTCGATACTGCTCCTGACGAATCCGTGGTTTGGGCTGATCGATGACGAAGCCTTCCAGGTCGGTGCCGCGGCGCAGCCCATCGGCATCGTCGCGACGCAGTTCAGAACCGACCTGGCGCAACAGCATCCCCCGCTCCCAGACATTATTTTGCACTACTGGCTCGCGCTAAGCGCAGACTCGCTGTTCCTGCTGCGCCTTCCTTCGATCTTGTATTTCGTCTTGGGCATCTGGGTGTGTTCGCGCATTGCGAACCAGGTTGCGGGCGCGGGAGCGGCCAGAGCCACGATCATCCTAGGTGCTTTGTGGCCCTATGGCTTTCACTTTGGCCGTTACGCCGTTTGGAATTCTTTCGGGTTCTTTCTAGTAGCCTGCGTCACGTACGCCTATCTACGCTGGCTGGAGCGGCCAACACCGGCTCGGCTGGGCTGGTGCGTGGTGGTAGCGATGGCCTTGCTGTTCACCAACTACATGAGCTGGGCATTCCTCGCGGCGCTGGCCGTGGACTTCTTATTCCGACCGGAGCGGAAATCGCGAGCGCACCGCACCCAGCTTGCAATTGCATGCGGCATTGTCGTTCTGGGCTATGCACCGGTGTGGCCGATCTTCGTTCAGTTGTTCAAGGGCCGCCAACCCGCAGTCTCGCTTTCAACTCTCTACACGTTTCTCTACAGTTCGTATGTTTTAGTTTGCTTCTGAGTCGATCGCGCCATGGGTGCTGGGACTCAGTATTCCGCTGGCGCTCTGCATTGCCGGCTGCGGCATTATTATTCTGCTCAAAGCACCTCGTTTCGCTCGCCTGCTGGCTGTGTACACCCTGGTTTTGGCTTTGGCGCTGGCGCTCACCGGCGCCATCAATGAGAAGCGGGTCATGCCGCTGGGCGCGTGGCTGCTGACCTCTGCCGGGATCACATGCGCCGGGACTTCGCGACCTTGGAGACGCTGGCTCGTCGTCGGATTCACCATCATCGGCTGCATTTCGTGGTTCGGCATCGTTTCGCGACGTTATTATTCGACGGCACGCTACTTCGAGCCCTGGCAGCAAATTGCCCACGCCGCAGCCCCTTCCGTGCTCTCCGGTGAAACCGTTATCGGAAGCCATCCCGCATTTTTCTTCTATCTGACTCGCGATGTGATGCAAGCAGAAGGCCTAAGTGCGCGCGACTTCAAAGGCAACTACGCCGAGCAAGTGCAAAGGCCTGGAGTCTACTACGTCGCAGACTGGAATCTCGCGAAGCATCCCACGTTGCCGCGCGTGCTGTTTGTCGCCACTCTCTACGGCACCGACTTCGACGACACCATCGCGGCCGCAACCTGGCTCGACCAGCACTGCACGCGCGAAAAGACCGAGAAACTGGTGGAGAATCCTGAGTATCAGTTAAAGGGAAAGCTTTTCGGACCATCGCAGGGCTCGCCCTGGCGGATTGAGGTGAGCCAGTACGCCTGCGGCAGCCCGCAGAGCGCTCCATAAGTGCTGACTCAATTTAGAAGTCTTTGAATGAGTGTAATTGTCTTTTCTCAGCGTTATCATTTCTGAAACATGAAAAACCAACTGTTTGTTCACCTTACTGCTAAACCACCTCACACCCGGATTCATTTTGTGGAATCACGGCAGATAGAGGAGATCCTTGAGGAATTGCGCGTTGACAGCATCGCCGTTTTGGAGATTGACGGCGCGAACCCTCTCGTCAGAAGAAAGCGTGTTCAAGGCCTTCGCAGTTGCTCTCCGCAAGCCGAAAGGATGGTACGGCGACGAAGAATTCGCGCCCAATGTCGATGCCTGGTTGGAATACCTCGATGATGTTGTCGAATGGATTCCTGCAAAAGGGCACATTGTCTTGATCCGCCATTCCGAACAATTGTGGCGTACAGCGGCCCGTCTGGCTGGCGAACTTGTGGAATGGTGGCAGTTCTCAATTTCAGGTCATCAAGGAACCGTTCATCTTGTCTTTGTATGGTGAGGGTTCGCAAGCTCACAGTCAATGAGCGGAAATCGTCGGTTGCGTCAGTCGTGGACTAGAATCGTGCTCGGTAGTAGAGGAGGAGCGTATACCCTCCCACGCAGGCACTCCGATCGCATGACGAATCCTTGGCTGCGATCTGAAAGCTCAAAATCGCGAAATCTGGGCAAATTGCAATGGCAAGACTGATCATTATCCTGACTTACGTGGCGGCGATGATAGGCGTCATCGTCGCTCTAGATGTCCTGATCTTCAGGAACAATTTCTGGGAACGACTCACGGTGAACATCGGAATCGTTCTGGTATTTACCGCCTTTTATTTTCGATTCCTGAAACACCCATAGAATGACGTTCGTAGAAATAGGGTGCTGCGCTCGCGGATCAGGCCGCTCGCTCGGTGCGGAATATTTGTCAGTCTGTTTGAGGAGGAAGTACTCTGAACCCTCCAGAGCCAAGTCTCGTCCGTTGAGTGAGAAACGCCGGGCATGGCGAATAGAAGGCGCAAACTTGCGCTATCGCCTGTTTTCATCCACCCTCGTATAGAATCGCGGAATCAATCACGCAGCGCGCTAGGCGGCAGGTCTCGACTCTCCCTTAAAGGAGACGGAGGAGCTATGGCACGAGATGGTTCGTTCCACTGTGAACTTGAAAAGTCGAAAGATGAAGACGAAAACGGGAAGCAAGTGACAACAATCAAGTGTCGTGGGGAGCTGGTCAGTAATACCGTGAGTGAGATAAAAGAAGTGGTGAGGCCCCTCATCCTCCTTGGTGGTCGTATCATTATCGACGTTGGTGATGTAAAGCACATCGACAGCGCGGGCCTGGGAGCGCTGGTCGGCCTCAAGACCTCCGCCATCAACCAAGGGCTATGCACCCTTGAACTCGCCAACATGACACCAGGCGTGCTGGAATTGCTGCGCATCACTCATCTGACGCAGATGTTCTCGTCGTAAGGCTGGACCTGGATTGTGAGTGTAATCGGCGGGCGGCCCACATCTGCCTGCCTCGTTCGGAACGAACGTAGAGAAAATTGGGGTGCCCCGCGTCTCGCGCCTTTCGAGACGCGGGACCTTGCGGGCTGCTTGGCTCTGTCGGTTATGGTCCGTCCTTCGAGCCGGGTCCAGGTTTGCCAAAACCAGGCAAACGTTTCAAGAGTTATACTTTGCGCGAGACATGGGCCACCCGCCGGAAGGATGCGCTAGCCCCGGAAATACCTCGCCGGTTGTTCCGATTCTGTAACAACTTCCTACGGGTCGAGATATTCACAAAACCACCACCTAAGCTTACCCCAGCTCGCAGTAGTTCCCCGTTTTGGGCCCCTTACACGATCCCGATTCAAGTTCGATAACCCAGTTTTAGACCCCGGTGGTCCAAGGTCACAATAAACTAGTAGGAGGTATAACCTTGAAGTACATATTCGTTGTGGTGCTCCTTTCAATCTCGTGCGTAGCTCAGGCCCCTTCCCAAGCGGGAGGTCTGCCAGCAGGAACTATTGACGGCTCGAAGAATCCACAACTCATTCCCGACGACATCGCCTGGAGTGTGTTCATTTCCTCGACCTCCCTCATGTCCAAAACATCTCCGAAGCGCTATGCCGCACGAATGGAGAAATTAAGGGGCCTCGGCATCCCGTCGTCGGATTTGACGACGCTGGACTCCAAGCTTACCGAATTCCATTCACTCAACGGACCGATACTATCTCAGCTTACCAACTCCTCTTTGTCCGCTGCGGATCGAACTTTCCAGATCCAGCAACGTAAGGAGCTGGTTGTGAACTATCGGGGGCAAATAGAGATCTCGCTTAGCCCGGAGGGCCTGAAGTCGCTTCGCGCCTACATCCAAACTATGAAATCGAAGATCAAGCTTTATCCCATTCCTACTGCAGCGCAATAGTGAAAGGACAAATTAGTATGAAGAGAGCAATCGTGGTCTTCTCGGCAGCATTTCTCGCCCTGCTTGCGCCTCTCGCGCACGCGCAATATACGATTGGATACTCGGACCTAGAGACTGATGGAACAACACTGTGGGCATGGAGCGAATATGACGCAAGCAGCCTTCCAGCGTACGTCCAGGTTTGCCGTGGGAACGGCTACGGCCCGCCCAGCTGTACTAACTATGCCTCTTATGCGAGCGCGAGCATCAGCCTCCAGAATCCTGCCGGAACGGTCGTAAGCCAAACCGAGACCGGGTTGACCTACTTAGAGGCCGAAGTTTCGCTCCCATTCAACCAAGATGGGATTTTCACATCGACGGGAATTAATTCGTACTCCTGTGCCGGTGCGACTGCGTCATCAATCTTTCACTTCGAGGGTGAGATCGCGTATACTGACGTTGCATGGCCCGGGACGCCGCCGCCGTCGTGCTTCGTATTACCAGCGACCGGAATCACTCAGTGTCAGTGGCCGGTGGTTAATAACTGCACCGCGGCAACTACTCCTCCCGACAACGATTTTACCGGCAAGACAGTAGCCTGGGGGAACTTCGGTGGGACCGCGACAACCTATGTCGGCTGGAGGACGGTGGGCGCGTGTTTCCGCTTCCTCGCACCGGGGCCTTGGGTGTGCCCGCAGGCGCTGGCGTTTGTGGAGAGTATTAATATCCCGGCGCCTCCCTTTGCCTGTACACATAATCCCTGACACGGACGGACAACAGAATGGCAAGGTTTCTCAAGGTGCTGTTGACGGTATTGGTCGCCGCTTGCGTTTTAGTACTGTTTACGTACGGCTTTCTTGCCGTCCAAGGCGGTAGGAGAGTCAAGGCGTGGGGCGTCCAGGCGTTGCTTGCGGTCACGGTTTACTCACCGTTTTATTGGCTTTTGGTAGCCGTGATTCTGGCCATCCTTTGGTGGCTTTGCCGACGTTGGTTGTTTTAGCGAGATCGCCCCTTGGGTAGGTAAGACGGATGCCACCCTATTCTTATTCTTAGGGTGCCCCGTCCAAGCTGAGTGCTTGGGCGGAGATTGTACAGTTGCCATATGACGGGTAGACAATGTGAGCGGTCTGATCAGGTGGGGGCTGGCCCACCTTCCTTGGATTTCTGTCAATTCTTTCCAACTGAGGCTGCCCCACCCTGCGCGATTTTCGCAGGGTGGGCACCACAGACCAGAGCCCATCTTTGTTTCAGATTCTCCTCTTGATCGGTGCTCGTAATGGTTCACAAGACTTCTGAAAAGCGGAGAATGCTGCGCGGGGATTGGACGGCCGAAGGCGGTCGTCCCCGCACGGTCTCCCTTCGCCGCACCGCAGGCCTAGGCCTTTTCCCCCAGCCGGCAGTCTTCCGTTTCTCCCCCGCCACCGCTTTACTATTCCCAATCGCCCTTCTGGATTTACAATGCAGGCTGCATTCCACAGGAAACTGGATGGCGACCACCAAGGCAGACCCCAAAGCGGCTGGTGTGGCGAACGGAAGCCTTCCCAAGGCGGGCAAGACTTATGAGGGTCTCTCCCGCCAGCAGCTCATCGACGCTTACCGCATGATGTTCACCTCCCGCCGCGTGGACGACCGGGAAATCCTGCTCAAGCGCCAGCAGAAAATATTCTTCCAGATTTCCGGCGCCGGGCATGAGGCCGTAGGCGTGGCCGCGGCCCTGGCTCTGAAGCCCGGCTACGACTGGTTCTTTCCCTACTACCGCGACCGCGCGCTGTGCCTGGCTCTGGGCGCGACTCCCTACGAAATGCTCTTGCAAGGTGTGGGCGCGGCCGAGGACCCCAGTTCCGGCGGCCGCCAAATGCCATCGCACTGGAGCTATCCGCGGCTGAATATTGTTACGGGCTCGTCGCCCACCGGCTCGCAGATTTTGCACGCCGTGGGCTGTGCCGAGGCGCCGCGCTACTTGGCCGCGCATCCCGCGGCGGCCAAGAAAGTCGCAGGCGACTATCGCGAGTTCAAAGAAGTGGCTTTTCACGGCGACGAAGTCACTTACGTTTCGCTCGGCGAGGGCGCCAGCAGCGAGGGCGAGTTCTGGGAGGCGCTGAACACCGCCTCCAACCGGCGGCTGCCAGTTATTTTTGTAGTTGAGGACAACGGATACGCCATCTCCGTCCCGGTCGAAGTGCAGATGCCGGGAGGCAATATTTCCCGCCTCGTCCACGGATTCCCCGACTTCCATTTCGAAGAAGTCGACGGCACCGACCTGGCCGCCAGTTACGCGGCCTTTGCTCGGACTGTAGCGCACTGCCGCTCAGGGCAGGGGCCGGGGTTCATTCACGCCCACGTGATCCGTCCTTATTCGCACTCTCTTTCTGACGACGACCGCCTCTATCGTCCAGACTCCGAACGCCAGCAGGACGCGGCCCGCGATCCCGTGACGCGCACGCAGATGTTCCTGATCCGCGAAGCAATTCTGGATGAGAAGGGCATCAACCGTCTGGAGAAGCAGGTGGACGACGACCTGCAAATCGCAGTCGATCATGCCTTGGAGGCGCTTCCACCCACTCCGGACACGGTGCTGCGCTACATTTACTCGGCTGACCTCGATCCCACAGCGGCAGCGTTTGCGACTCAGCCGGTAGCAGCGCCGGCCGAGCCCGTTTCCGACGCCAAGAAGGCCGCCCCTGGCAAGACCATGGCCGACCTGATCACGGCCACGCTGCGCGACGAGATGCGCCGCGACGAACGCATCATAGTATTCGGCGAGGACGTGGCCGACTGCAGCCGCGAACCCTACCTCAAGCAGAAAATGGTCAAGGGCAAGGGCGGCGTGTTCAAGCTGACTTCAGGGCTGCAAGCCGAGTTCGGCGCCGATCGCGTGTTCAACTCGCCGCTTGCCGAAGCCAATATCGTGGGCCGTGCCACCGGCCTGGCCACACGCGGCCTGAAGCCGGTAGTCGAAATCCAGTTCTTTGACTATATCTGGCCGGCGATGATGCAGTTGCGCAACGAGCTGCCGCTGATCCGCTGGCGCTCGAACAACGGATTCTCCGCGCCCTGCGTAATCCGCGTTCCGATCGGCGGATATCTCACTGGCGGCGCCATTTATCACTCACAATGCGGCGAGAGCGTGTTTACGCACATTCCTGGCCTGCGTGTGGTGTTTCCGTCCAATGCTCTGGACGCAGCCGGCTTGCTGCGCACCGCCATCCGCTGCGACGATCCCGTGCTGTTCCTCGAGCACAAGCGGTTGTATCGCGAGACCTACGGACGCGCGCCCTATCCCGGGCCGGATTACATGATTCCTTTCGGCAAGGCGAAAATCGTGCAACCGGGAACCAATGTCTCTGTGATCACCTATGGCGCGGTGGTGCCACGGGCTTTGCAGGCGGCGCAGAAGCTGGAGCGCGAACACGGATTCAAGATCGAACTCATCGATCTGCGCAGCCTCAATCCGTTTGACTGGGAGACGATCGCCGCTTCCGTGAAGAAAACCAGCCGCGCCCTGGTGGCCTACGAGGACACTCTGAGCTGGGGCTACGGCGCCGAGATCGCGGCCCGCATCGCCGATGAACTCTTCCAACATCTCGATGCCCCGGTGCGGCGCGTAGCTGCCATGGACACTTTCGTCGCCTACCAGCCGATCCTGGAGAACGCCATCCTGCCCCAGGCCGAAGACCTCTTCCGCGCCATGAAGGATGTGGCGGAGTACTGATTCCAGCGCTTTGGATTGCGCGAAGCCGCTCAAGGATCCGCCCCGTCTACTGGGTGCTCGCCGTCTGCGATAAGGGCAGTAGGTTGGAACGGATCAAAGACTCTACCCGATTCCAAACTTTCGGATCACATTCGATTTCCGTGTGCGCCTTTACCACGAAGCGATCCCACCAGGGATAGCGCTCGCATTGAATCGGAGCCGAGTCATAGTCAAAACG
The DNA here is from genome assembly GCA_963735545.1 of uncultured Acidobacteriaceae bacterium. Classification (GTDB taxonomy): domain Bacteria; phylum Acidobacteriota; class Terriglobia; order Terriglobales; family Acidobacteriaceae; genus PALSA-270. The sequence goes on along the minus strand of CAVTLU010000011.1, from coordinate 158,213 downwards.
AAAATTCCCAATGATCTGCGTACGGGCGGGATCGGCAGCGCGGATATTCGACCTTCCGTGAATCAGCCCCTTAGGTTGGTAGAAATTCGCAGCATGGGCCACGTTGCCGGGAATCAGCGAGTCGTCCTCGCCGCGCTTGGCCACGCTATCGACTTGCACCGTGAGCAGCACCGGAATGCCGTCTTTTTCCAGTATGCGAGCTATGTTGACCGCCTCTGATGCCCCCCAGCTGTGACCGTAGAGAATGACGCGGGCGTCGCGCTTTTCTTGCAGCGACAAAGTCCCGTCGTGGTCAGTGTCGAGCAGCCGCAAAACTTCCTGGTAGGCTTCGTGTCCGCGATGATTCTCGAAAGCCTCCACATGCAGGCCGGAGGGATATTCCTTGTGCAGCTGTGCCGCTAGTTGGACTTCGGCGTGGACCAAGTTGTCGTGCTTGACGTATCCGCCGACAAAGCCGAGGACAATCGCAGGCGACAGAACGGGAGCCGTAGCGGCTGTTGCCGCAGTGATCACCGATCCCTTAGAGGCAACCAAGCCCGCCGTGACGGTCTGACTGGGGGCGAAGGCGGACGCCAGAAGGAGACTGAGCCCAAGAAACGAATTGCAACGCCAGCTCAAGGGAGCAGAATCATAACAAATTCAAGGCTCCGTGGCGCAGAAAATTGTGCGGCAGTCGCCGGCAAAACGGGGTGGTTATTCCGCTTTTTGTAGGGCAGTTATCGTATACCGCCACGCCCTCCGCCCGCGTCGGTTGCCAGTCCAGGGTCAGCCCTGGCGGAAATGGCGTTTCTCTCACGTGCGTCCTGCAACAATGCCCAATCCTGCTTGAATTCAACCATCGTCTCCCGGCTGTGCTTGGAGCTTTTCAAGAAGCTTTGGGCGCGAGCCAGCAGTAGTTCGTAGGCCAGAGGTGAGTCGGATGCAGACGCTACAAGGTTGTCCGCGCTCAATCCCACCTTGAACGGTCCAGCCGCGTCGTGCAGCTCGATCCACAAGGAGCCGTCGCGGTCCGCCCGAATGCTGCCGGCACCGTTCAAACGCTTGAAAACGCGCGCCAGGTGCGCACTGTCAGAGATGATCTCTTCGCGAGTAGCCTCCTCAACGAGGGATGCGAATTCCGATCTGTAATTCTTCCACTCCCGCGAAGTGCCTAGAACTCGCGCTTTCTCAGCCGTGGGGGCTGGTTCGCCGCCGGCTTCGTTATCCGTAAGCCTCGCAGCCTCATTCCAATCTTCTTCCACGGTAGCCGCCACTGCCGGATGCTGCTCCAACTCATGTTCGGGATTGAATCTCCCGAACAGCAGGTAGGATGCGGCCACAATCGGCAATTCGTGGGGCGCGAACAGGAGCATGGGGACAAGCAGCTTCTTAGATCGATACAGCTGCTGCGTTCCAGTACGCGCCGGCGTGCTGCGTTTAATCGTCCCCGGCAACTGGGCAAAGTGATAGACCCGGAAGCGAGCTTCGGGATGGCGGCGAGCGTAGTGACTGAATGAGCGCGCTACCGCCTTTGGGCTGGTCATGCCAAAGTCGTTGATGTAGTCCGCGCGAGTGGCCCCAGGAAAATAGGTGTTGATGACACGTTGCGTAAAATTCGCGCAATTTCGCGTCACGCCGTTGAAGTGGTTTTCGTTGGGCTGTGCGTTGAACTGGGCAATAAAATTGCGGTCTTGCGCGACGGTGGTCGCAATGCTGAAAATATAGATGTTGCGCGATAGCGTGGCGCCGACCATCTCCCGCCATTCGGCGTTGTCGCTGGTGCGGCAGGATTCGCTGGCGCAATACGCAGACAGGTAATTTTCCCGGTATCGCTCCTCCAGAACGCGTTTAATCTCCTCCGACCCGAACATCGGACGATGCCGGGGATCCTCCACGCCGTATAAGTAGATGCTGAGAGGCACGACGTTCCATTCGTAGGGTTGATCTTCGCCCAGCGTGGTGTAGTTGCTGATCACCGATCCCGGCTCATCGGCGCGGCAGAGCCGGAGCTTGATCGGCGACTCGGGGCAGACGCGGGAAAAATACACCGCGCTGTGTCCCGAGCCCGTGATGCGCGCCACGCTGGTGTCCAGCGAGTCGTTGAGAATCACCCCCACCTCAGCCTGGGAGCGAGAACAGACCAGCACGGGTAGAAAGAGAATGGCGAGACAGAGAACGTAGCAATACGGCAACCTGCAAAAGCTTACCGGCAGGGAAGAGGTCCAAATGAATGCGCAGCACCTACGTCTAAATCTAAACAAAAAAGCCCCTTAAATAAAAATCCGTACCAGGAAATAGAACCCTAAAAGGCCAGTTTAGTTTTCCTGTCTCGCGAAGGGAATCAGGTAAAGACTGCAGACAATTACGGGAGTAATGTTTTCAACAGGATGGCAAGGCAATCAGAAGGGCACAGCGGAACCAGATGGAATCCCAATCCAGGCTCGGATTCAGGACGTTTTGGATTTCCCGGCTCCGCCTCTGCGGATCGAATCCAAAGCAATCGGCCCGGCGCCGAAAAAGATCAGCCCAAAGGCGATGGCGGCGAGCGCGAGGGGAAACTGATATCCGCCATTGCCGAGGAGGCCGTTTTTCCAATGAACTCTTCCGATTACTACGCACATATCGATCAAAATGGCGAGAGAGGCGCAGCGGGTGAATAGCCCGAGAATTACCAGGATACCGCCCAAAAACTCGGCAGCCACAGAAACGTAGGCTAGCCAGCCCGGCAGCCCGATGCCTCTGACAAATTGAACACTATGAGATATGGCGCTTATTCTAGGATATCCATGGCCGATCATGATTACGCCCAGCACCAGGCGCAGGACGAGCAGAGCGAGAGGCTGAAGGCGGTCGAGGTAGCGCAAGGGTCTCTCCCATCAGTGAATTACACAGACTACAATAGCCCTGCACAATTTTGAAGCGGAGATGGTCTCTGCTAACCTCGTGTGCGGCTTAAGCCCGCATGTTGATGGTTTTCATACGATGAAGTGATCTGTCGAGACGTAGCTCGGCTACTTCTCAGGCTGCTGACAAAGTCAAAGAATTGTCATTCCGAAATAACCCGACTCTAGGAGAGCCAATGTTTCCGACAAACTCCACACTGGCCAAACGCGTTGTCATCGCCTGGTTCCTTTGCGCCGCTGCGTTTGCGCAACAAGCCGACCCTATGGCCGCCGCCAAAGAAACCCTGGAAGCGTACCGAAAATCGAAAATGGCTGTCTGGATGAGTGACTTTGGCGAACTGGGCCGTTATCGCGATGCCGATGCTAGTTTGAAGCCGCCCGCCCCTGGCGAGAACCGCGTGGTGTTCATGGGCGATTCCATCACCGACATATGGCACCTGGAAGAGAGTTTCCCAGGGAAGCCTTACATCAATCGCGGCATCGGCGGGCAGACCACTCCACAAATGCTGATTCGCTTTCGCCCGAACGTGATTGATCTGCATCCGAAAGTGGTTGTCATTTTGGCGGGGACCAACGACATTGCCGGCAACACCGGGCCCATGCGGTTAGAGGATATCGAGGGAAATTACGCGTCTATGGCGGAGCTGGCGCGAGTGCACGGCATCCGCGTGGTCTTTTCCTCGGTGTTGCCGATCAATAACTACACGCCGCGCGCCATGTCGTTCTTTCTGCAGCGGTCGACTGAGAAGATCCTGCAGCTCAACACCTGGCTAATGGACTACTGCCGGAAGAATGGCGATATCTACCTCGACTATTTCAGCGCGATGGTAGACGAGAAGGGAATGTTGAAGCGCAATCTGGCCGACGATGGCCTGCATCCCAATAAAGATGGTTTCAAGATCATGGCCCCGCTTGCCGAAGCCGCAATTGAAAAAGCGCTAGCGGCTCCGTAGAGACGAAGCCGAGCAAGTGTCTCCGGGTGTCCCGGGACGCACCAAAGGCACGCAATTACTGCTGCTGTTGTTGCTGCTGATCGTAATAGAAGTCCTGCAGCGAACTTAGATTTACGGGTTTAGACCGGATCACTGTCGCCGGCGGCAGTTCCTCCGGCAGCGGCGCTTCGGCGGGGGCAACGACGACGGTCACACTCAACTCACTCTCCGCCTCTCCTTTATAGACTCCCCGGGTTGGAGGCACGTCGGCATAATCGCGCCCGATGGCGACACGAATGTGCCGCTCGCTTCCGATGCGGCTGTTGGTCGGGTCGAACGCCACCCAGCCCGGCCCGGGCAAAAACACCTCCAGCCAGGCATGCGTAGCTCCCTCGGGCGAGCGGTCATCGTGTCCATTCTTGCCGTGAAAAAGATAGCCGCTTACGTAACGGCAGGGGATGCGCAGTTGCCGCACCAGCGCGATCATGATGTGCGAAATATCCTGGCAGACGCCCTGCCGGGTGCGCAGCGCGTCATCGATCGGCGAATCCACCTGCGTGCTGTTGGGTACATAAGTAAAGGCTTCGTAGATCGCCTCGTTCATCGCCAGCAGAAGTTCCAAAGGGTTACCCCGCCGCTCCAGGCCAAGCTCGCTGGCAAGCGTCTCCAGCAGTTCGGTGGGATGGGCGTAGTGGCTGGGCAGCAGCATCTCCCAGAAGTCCCCCTCGGCGACCCGCGCGTCAAGGTCCTCCCAACTGCCGACATCGGAGGCCTGCGGGGTGGGCGGAGGCGATACTTCCACCAGGGCCTGGGCCGCAATTTTGAGCTGCGCGTGACGTCCGGGAATATCGAAGTGGTGAATGGTGTTGGCCAGGTAATCGCGATACACGTTGACGTTAGCGCTGGGGGAAGCATCGAGGGAAAATGTGAGGCAGCGTTGATGAGCCTCACTGCGCGGCTGCACCCGAACTTCCATCACGCTCTCGCGGATGGCCGGAGTGTAAGCAAAGTTCGTGATGTGGCGGACAGAATAGATCACGGTTGATCTCCCTCTGACTCCTGTAGAGACGCAGCCTGCTACGTCTCAGCTTGCCGACAAACCCATTTACGTCTCTACCGGAAAACTTGTTACGCCATCAGCGCCGATTCCAGCGAGTAGTTGAAATAAATCTGCTGGATCGCGCTATGAACCTGCGTGCATTGACGGCGCACATCCTCCAAATACAGGAACGGCCCGTCGGCCATGATTTCTTCGATTTGGCTGAAACTCAGCGCCGCCCGCAAACGCCCGGCGAGGCGCACTGGCTGTGTCACTTTGCGTTCGGTGAGTTCCGCCACCAGGCTGAGCGCGGAATGGACGCTTTCCACCGAGAAGCGCACCGAGTGAGGAAATTCAGAATTCAGCAACAGGAATTCCGCCACGCGCAGCGGCCGCAGCTCCGCGGAATACGCCTTGCAGTAAGCCTCGAAAGCGGCACAACATTTGAGCAAGCCCACCCACTCCAGATATTCCGTGCCTTCCACGGCCTGGTCGGGGGAATGAGACAGCCGTCCAAAATGGGTTCCAATCAGTGCAGCCAGAGTGTCGGTGCGCTCAACGTAGCGCCCCAGCTGGATAAAATGCCAACCCTCGCCGTGGCTCATGGTTGAATCCGTAATGCCCTGGAAGAGGTGGGCGCCCTCTTGCACCGAGCGGAAAAAAACGTGCGACTCCAGAATCCAGGTGTCTTCCGGAGGCGTGCCCAGCATTTGCAGGTAGACCCGATTGAGGTGCTCCCACATTTCCGAGCTGCACTGCTCACGCACGTGCCTCAGGTTCTCCCGCGCCGCCGAAATGCAGGAAACGATCGATGAATGATTCAGCCGGTTAAAGGTAAGGGTGTGGGCGAGCGTGGTGCCGTCTACATTGCCAGTGAGCGAAGCCGGAACTTGCAACGCTTCAATCAAGCGCAGCCACCTGCCCGTGCTCGACTCCGCGGATTGATCGAGCCGTAGCTGGAGGTCCACATCCATCAGCCGGGCAGTATGCTCGGCCCGCTCCAGGTAGCGGCTCATCCAATACAAGCTTTCGGCGACTCGTGACAGCATGGTGGTCATCTCGTAGGTTGAAGAGAACCTTTCATGGCCCCGGCTTTTTCGCGTTACCCTTCCGCCGAACAAACCCTGTCATTCCTGGGCAGAGTCGAAGGACCCCGCGTCCGCTTGCTGCGGAAGTGTCGATGCAAGGCGTTCTCCCGGCGCTTTGTACAAGCCATCGAAAGAATGCCTTGCAGCGCCTCTGCTGCTGCTGGCGTCACAGGGCTCCTTCGACTCGCGGGCCTTGCGCTAAACGCAGGCCACCCACTTCGCTTACAGGCTGTGACTCTTGATGCGTTTAAACCCTTGTCATCCTGAGGCAGCGGAGTCCTGCGCGATTAGCGCAGGACTCCCAACGAAGGACCTATGCATTTCTCTCGCCCGCACCCGACCGTTGAAGCGCTGACGCCCGGCGTTTTCGCGGGCCGAAAGACCTCTGCAATTTCTCAACAGCACCACCGCCGCCCACAAAATGCGCAGGTCCTTCGTCGGTGGCCCTCCGCTCCGCGTAGGCCCGCCTTCCTCCGGATGACAAGTCAATAAAACTCCCCGCATGACAATCTTCAAATTAAGTAAGCCTCACGATGCTTTCTCATCCCGCAGCACCCACGTATCTTTGCTGCCGCCACCCTGCGAGGAATTAACCACCAAAGATCCCCGCCGCAAAGCCACGCGCGTCAGGCCGCCTGGGACCAACGTCACGCTGCCGCTATACAAGATGTAAGGCCGCAGATCGACGTGGCGTGCTTCGACCGCGCCATCCAGAAAACAAGCCGCCCGCGAGAGCGCCAACGTCGGTTGCGCAATGTAATCGCGAGGCTGGGCGAGGATGCGCTGCCGAAACTCGTCTTGCTGCTCTCTCGTGCTGTGCGGGCCGATCAGCATGCCGTAGCCGCCGGACTCTCCTACCGCTTTGACCACCAGTTCGTCCATATGATCCACCACATAGTCGCGCTGCGCGCGGTCGGTGAGCAGATAGGTCTGTACGTTGGGAAGAATGGCATCCTGGTCGAGGTAGTAGCGAATGATGGCAGGCACATAGGCGTACATGGCTTTGTCGTCGGCAACCCCTGTGCCGATGGCATTGGCCAGAGTCACGTTACCGGCGCGATAAGCGTTAAACAGTCCGGGAACACCAAGGCTTGAGTCCGGGCGGAAGCAAAGAGGATCGAGAAAGTCGTCGTCGACGCGGCGGTAAATAACGTCCACACGCCGCAATCCCGCGGTGGTCCGCATGAAGACGACATTGTCGTGGACCAGCAGGTCACGCCCCTCGACCAGTTCGATTCCCATCTGCTGGGCGAGAAACGTATGCTCGAAGTAGGCCGAGTTGAAAACTCCCGGCGTCAGCAGCACCGTGCATATTTCGCTGCGGCCGCTGGAGTTCACCGGAGGCATGGCTCGCAAGGTGCTCAGCAGGGCCTGGGCGTAGTGGTCGATCGGACAAACTCCGTAGTCGCGGAACAAGGTAGGGAAGACACGCTTGAGCACTTTGCGGTTGGCCAGCATGTAGGAAACGCCGCTGGGCACGCGAAGATTGTCTTCCAGAACCGCGAAGCTGCCGTCGGGCAGGCGAATCAGGTCGGTGCCGCAGATGCTCACATAAATGCCGCGCGGCACATGTAGGCCTCGCATCTCGCGGCGGAAGTGGCGGCAGCTATAGACCAGTTCCCGCGGAACAATCCCATCCGAGAAAATGCGGCCTTCGTGATAGATGTCCTTTAGAAAAAGGTTGAGCGCGGTGATGCGCTGGGTCAGCCCCTGCTCGATCTTTCGCCATTCGTCGGCGGGAATGATACGGGGCAAAAGGTCGTTGGGGAAAATACGCTCCGTGCCCTCTTTGGTGCCGTAGACGGTGAAGGTGATGCCCTGATGCAGGAAGGATAGATCCGCGGCCTGCTGAAATTTGCGCAACTCCTCCGGGGGCAGCTCCAGCAGGGTGCGATAGAGAGCCTGATAGTGCGGCCGGGGCACACCCGCGCTCTCGAACATCTCATCGTAGGCCCGGCCAAACTCATAATTGAGGAATGGGGCCTTCAGCATGGTTGGGGCCGACGCATTCATGGTTTTCCAGCCGACATTCGATGCGCAGAACCACTCCGGAGGCACACACGCCTCCGAAGGCTCATGAAAAGGAGATCATCGTGAGGTCCTGATCGCTAGGACCCACGCCGGTGACGGTACGCCAACTCAGGGCTCAGATGCAACGTGGAGACTCTAGGGCGGAAGACTGTATCCTGTCCAATTGAATTTGTTTATGGATTCCATGTCCATTTTCTGTATAGGGTTGCGAGGGAAGAAGGATGGAAAAACAAGGAGCGGGCCAACGCCATTTTCACGCGGGTAATCTATTACCGTGTGACGATTTCGTCCTCAACCGGTCCCAGGTTTTGGCGATAGGCCGGTAACCCACCCCACTCGTCGTACGACTTCGGTACCCACCCGTGGTACTTTGGTTATGTTAAACGCCCGAAAATCGAACCCACTGTATAAACACCCCTCCCGCTAGCGTAACTCCCTTTGAAAGCCGCTATATGTAGCATCGTTGCGCAACTACACCGAAAGTAATTTCCAGAAAACACCCATAAAACCCTAAGAAACTCGGAAATAGGCCTTGACCTCATGACTTTCCCGGTTGATATATGCTCAGCACACCTAAATTCACTCGAACGCGATTTTGCGCGAGGGAATGCATCTCCCAACTGTGCCCGGCAGCCCGAAATATGGCCGAAGCCGGGACCTGATTCTGTGGAAGGGGTCTCGAAACTATGATCGACTCCCGAGAAGTTATGAACATTCGCCAGGCGTCGCAATACCTGGGAGTGAGTCCGGACACGCTCTACAAGTACGTAGGGGAACAACGCATCCCCGCCTTCAAGCTGGGCAACCGCTGGCGCTTCAAGAAATCGAAGCTCGACCAGTGGATGGAAGAGAAGTCGAACCAGATGGAGGCGAGGAGCAAGAGGAAACCCAAGGCGGCGTCTAAAGCTGCCGGGCAGCTCTAGGAACATTAGGGCCGGCGAGAACGCCGGCGCTACTAAAGGCGGGCACATGTTTGGATTTGGGTCGAAAACGATTGTTGGTCTGGATGTGGGTTCTTCCAGCATCAAGGCGGTCGAGTTGAAGAAGGGACGCGACGGCATCGAAGTCGTGCACCTCGGCCTCGAACCGCTGGCGCCGGATATCGTCGTGGACTCGATGATTGTCGACTCCGGCACGGTTTCGAGCGCGATTTCAAAGCTCTTCACTGACAACCAAATCAAGACGCGCAGCGTGGCCACGGCCGTAAGCGGCCACTCGGTCATCGTGAAAAAAATCTCGCTGCCCTCGATGAGCGATCAGGAACTGGCCGAAACTATCGAAAAGGAAGCCGCCCAGCACATTCCCGTTCGATCTGGCCGACGTGAATCTTGACTACCAGATCCTTTCCGAGGAAGCCGGCAGCCCGCAGATGGATGTTCTGCTGGTCGCGGTGAAGAAGGACAAAATCCTGAACTACACCAATGTGCTTTCGATGGCAGGCAAAGCCCCGGCCATCGTAGACATTGATGCCCTGGCCTTGCAGAACTGCTACGAGTTCAACTACGAGCCTGCGCCGAATCAAGTTGTAGCGCTTCTGAACCTGGGCGCCAGCGTGATGAACATCAACATCGTGAAGGGCACCACGCCGCTGTTCCCGCGCGATGTCAGCGTAGGCGGCCATCAGTACACCGACTCGCTGCAAAAGGAATTGGACCTGAGCTTCGACGATGCCGAATCGCTCAAGCTGGGCCACAAAGTCGGCACGGTCAGCGAAGACGCCAAGACGCCCATCCTGCAGCAGGTGACCGAGATCATCGTGCTGGAAATTCAGAAGACCTTCGACTTCTTCCGCGCCAGCGCGGCCGGAGAGCACATCGAGAAGATCTATCTGGCGGGCGGATCCTCGAAAGTTCCGGGCCTGGTGGAGGCATTGCGCCAGGAGTTCTCGCTGCCGGTGGAAATTTTCAATCCCTTTCAAAAGATATCGCCCCCGCTCGGAGCGGGAGCGGAACTGATCGAGCAAAACGCCGGCCAGCTGGCAGTCGCAGTGGGATTGGCCTTAAGGAGTTTTGAAGACCTATGATCCGAATCAATCTGCTCGGAACCTCAAAAGCCAAGAAGCAGCACGGCTCCGCCGCCACCACGGCGGGCATGGAAGTGGGTGATGTTGGCTCACCGAAGATGAAGATCCTGGTCATCCTGGTCCTGACCGGCGCGCTCAATTTGAGCTACTGGTACAAGCTGGACAATGAAAAACAGACCATCGCCGCCAAGATGCAAGTGGCGGAACAGAAGAACCGCGAGTTGGCGGAAGTGAAAGCTCGCTATCTCGAGCGCCAGCGCGAGGCGCAGAACTACAAGCGCCGCGTGGATGTGATCGACCAGCTGCGCGCCAATCAGGCCGGGCCGGTGAACCTGATGAACACCATCGGGGACACAGTGAACGGCACCGAGGCAGTCTGGCTGAATTCCATGAAGGACCAGGGCACCAGCGTGGACATCCAGGGAACCGCTCTGAGCGCGGATGCGGTGGCCAACTTAATCACCAATCTGCAGAAGACGGGGGCCTTCCGCAACATCGAGATCAAAGAGACTTACCAGGATGAGCAGATCAAGGATATGCAGGCTTTTCAGTTCACGCTGACCTGCGAAAAGGGTAGCGAGAAGAAGTCCTAGGGAAGAGCGGAAAACTTATGGAGAGCTTCAGCGAATTTTCGAGTCTCAAACAGTGGGCGGTCGTGGTCGTGGGGGCCGCGCTGGTGACCGGGGCGATGTATTTCACCACCTTCAAGGGCCAGCAGGACGCCAACGCGGCAGCGCAGACAACACTCGACGCCAAGCTGCGCGAAAACGCCGAACTGGAATCCTACAAGCCCAAGTTGGCCGAAATGGAACGGCAACTGGCCAGCTTGAAGCAACAGCTTGAGATCGAGCGCCACATCGTGCCCGATGAGAAGGAAGTGGACAGCTTCATCAAGACGCTCGACGCCGAAGCCCTGAAGGCAGGCATCGAGATGCGGCGCTACACGGCGTTGGCGGTCTCCAGCAAAGAGTTCTACACCGAGGTCCCCTTCGAGATCGAAGTGGATGGTCCCTACTACTCAATGCTGAACTTTTTCGACCGGGTCGGAAAGCTGGAGCGCATCGTGAACGTCTCGGGGTTGCTGGTATCGACCACCAAGAAGCCGGGGGATGCCAAGGCCAAGCACATCTATCAGTACGCGCCTAACGAGAGCGTGGTGGCCACTTGTGTCGCCAGCACTTTCTTTAGTCACGATCTGGATCCTGGGCCGGCGAGGAAATAAGGGAACCCTATGAAGCTGACGATTGGAATTCTGGCATTAGGAATGGTGACCGGTTGCGCTGCCTGGGGGCAGAATCCGGATGCTATTCAGAACGCACGCGACACCATGAAGGCAGTCCAACTGAAGAAGCAGATCGACTCGGACGCGGCCCTGCAGGGTTCACCCGCCAGAACGGCTCAACCTGCGGCAGCGCAACCGGGCAATCGCGGCTCGGCTGCCGCGCACTCTTCCGCCGGCACGGTCGTGACCAGGAGAGAAGTGCGAATTTCCCAGGCGGGTAAGGCTCGACCGTCTGCCAGGCCGGCTGCGCCCAAAAGTAGAGTGGCCGTAGCCGGCAAACCGAAGCCGAACCGGCAGAAGATCGCCGTGGAAGACAACAAAACCGCCGCCCCCAGCCAGAAGAAGGAACCCGCCCGGAACTACAGCTTGGCGGATCGGCGGGATCCGTTTGTCAGCCCGGTGATGAACCGCAGCATGCTGGGCTCGGGCTGCAGCACCGGCAAGCGCTGCCTGGCCATCGACCAGATCGCCCTCAAAGGGGTTGTCCGTTCGGGGGATGGCGGCATGATCGCCGTCGTCGTGAACGCTTTGGATAAGGCCTATTTCCTGCGCGAGAACGATCCCGTGTTCAACGGATACGTCGTGAGAATCACCGGGGACTCGATCATCTTCAAGGAGACGGTGCAGGACCGGATGGGCAAGCCGTTTACCCGGGAAGTAACCAAAAAGATCACCACGCCGGCAGTATAGCTTCCGGCGCGGCAGGCCCACCCAGTGCGGCCTGAGCAACGAAATTCGAACGCGAAGCAAAGAGATCGGAGCAAGCACAATGCGACACTTCGTGGGGAGAAGCAAAATGCGAAAGCAAGTTCTGAGTGTTTTTCTGCCGCTGCTGGCCCTGGCCCTTGTAGCGGCAGCCGCCGCGCAGGACAGCGGCACGGCGGTATCCAGGCACGCGGCACTTCTGAAAGTTAACGTCGTGCGCGGCGAAGATGGACTCAACCTGGAAATCACCACCCGCGGAGCAGTGCAGCCGCGCCTCAGCGAACTGGCCTCTCCAGAGCGCATTGTGATGGATTTGCCCGGCACCGTGGCGCTCAGCGGACAGAGCATTTCCGTGGACGCAGACGGAGTGAAGAGAGTGCGCGTCGGTATGGATGGGCAGCATCCTCCGACCACCCGCCTCGTCGTAGACCTGGATCGGGCCTGCCCTTACGAGCTGGCATCGGTCAGCGGCAATAAGTTCGTTCTCAAGCTCCACACCCAGGCCGCCATGGAAAACGCCAGCGCACCGGGCGTGGCTCCGGCAGCCTCCACTCCGGCGGCCGTACCGAATTCTCCGGCAGCCTCGCAACCGGCGCCGGCTCCAGTCGCTGCAAAACCCGTGCAGACAGCTTCGTCGTCCAGCGGTCAGCCCAGTGCCTCAGCCAGCGAACCAGCCAACAGTTTTGTATTCGTCGAGCCTTCCTACAAGCCGAAGGATGCCTCAGCACCGGACACCAAGCCCGCAGTCGAGCCGGCAGTCCGCGCCAGCGCCGCGGCAGCCAAGTTCGTAGAAAAGCCCGAAGCCAGCTTGCTGCCAACGCCCAGCGCTTCCATGCAACCGGAAGCTGCGCAAGCCGCCACGCAGTCGCATCCCGCGGAGAATCTGGCTGCGGAACAAAAAGCTCAGCTCCAGAAGGCGCCCGCTGTCATGGGTCCGAAATATACCGGCGAACCTATTTCGGTGAACCTCAAGGACGTCGATCTGAAGGATTTCTTCCGCCTGATCCACGAGATCAGCGGACTGAACGTGGTGCTCGACCCCAACGTCAAAGGCACATTGACCATCGTGCTCGATGACGTGCCGTGGGATCAGGCTCTCGACATCGTGCTCAAGAACAACGAACTGGCTCGGCAGCTTGACGGCAACGTTCTGCGCATCGCCACGGTAGAAACGCTGCGTCATGAGGCCGAAGGCCGGCGCGCCCAGCAGGAAGCGGAAGCTTTGGCCGTGGAGAAAGTCACGGTCACGCGTTTCCTGAGCTATGCGCGTTCCAAGGACATTGTTCCCACTGCGAAACAATTCCTCAGCCAGCGGGGAGATGTAATCGCGGATGAGCGCACCAATGCCCTCATCATCCAGGACATTCCCTCCGTGATTCCGGCCATCGACCGGCTGATCTCGCAGCTCGATCGCAAGACGCAGGAAGTGGAAATCGAAGCTCGTGTCGTTGCCGCCACTCGCAGCTTCGCCCGTGAAATCGGTACGCAGTTCGGCTTCGGCTGGGGCAACAACACCACCACCATCGGCGGCGCCCAGAGCGTGGGTACGTCTCCCATCGGAGTTTTTGGCGGTCCTCCGCCACTCTATGGCACCGTCGGCAGCGCGGCTCCAACCGGCACCACGCTCAATCAGATTCCGTTGTTCTCGAATCTGCCGACCGCAGGCCCGACCAGCGGCATTGGCTTCCAGACTTCCAGCGCCAACGTCCGTATCGACGCCATCCTGACCATGGCCGAGTCGCGCGGTCTGCTGAAGGTTCTCTCCCGTCCCCGCGTCGTGACCCAAAACAACATTCAGGCTCTGGTCAAGCAGGGCACCAGAATCCCCGTGGTAACGCAGGCGCAGTTAGGCGGGCCGCCGACCGTGACTTACGTCGATGCCTTCCTGCGGTTGACCGTAACTCCGCAGATCACCTCGGAAGACACCATCTTCCTGAACGTGGATGTGGAGAACACCACGCCGGACTTCGGTCATGCCATTCAAGGCAACCCGTCCTTGATTACGCAGCAGGCCACCACGCAGGTCCTGGTGACCGACGGCGGCACGGTGGTGATCGGCGGCGTCATCCAGACTCAGAACTCGATCAACATCGCGCAAGTGCCTTTGCTGGGCAACGTTCCCTGGCTGGGCAATTTGTTCAAGCATCGCACCGTCAGCACATCCAATGCGGAGTTGATCTTCTTCATCACGCCCCGCATCATTCAGACTTAGTCCGCGGACTTAACGCCCGAACGAGGTAGCCGCAAAGCCCCGCCGTGATTCCTGGAAAACTACCAGGGATCCGGCGGTTTGCTTTTTGTGCGGAGACGATGGAACGACTGGCGTCCCCGCCAGTCAGACCACGAACTCGTCGCCGCAGGTCGCTGCATAAAACCGGGCATTCAGCGATGATTTAAAATACCTGCATCTTCCAGAGGAGACCGCGATGAAAATTGGCTTTGCTCTTCCCAACATCGGTCCGATTGGCACGGCCGAAGCCGTGTCGAAGGTCGCGCAGCGCGCCGAAGCACTGGGCTACGACAGCTTGTGGACGGTGGAGCGTCTGCTCTATCCGGTTAAGCCGCAATCCCCGTATCCGGGAACGCCCGATGGGTCTCTTCCAGAAATTTACAAGCACGTGCTTGATCCGCTCGAGGCATTGACGTTTGCAGCCGCTCTAACTAAGAAGATCGCTCTCGGCACCAGCGTTCTGGATATGCCCTACTACAATCCGGTTACGCTGGCACGCCGTTTGACCACACTCGACTATCTTTCCAACGGGCGCTTAAAAGTGGGTCTGGGTCTGGGCTGGTCCAAAGACGAAATGGACGCCTCCGGCGCCGACATGACCAAACGTGGCGCCATGGCGGACGAATTCCTGCAAGTACTCAAAGCCATCTGGACCACCAACCCGGTCGAGTACCAGGGAAAGTTCTATCGCGTGCCGAAGTCTTACATCCATCCCAAGCCGGTCCAGAAGCCGCATCCTCCTGTTTATCTCGCGGCGTTTGCCCCGGTCGCGCTCAAGCGGCTGGCCGGCCTGGCCGACGGTTGGAATCCGGTGGGCATTCCGGCTGCAGGCATGGCTCAGATGTTTGACGGGATCAAGAAGATGGCGGCGGAAGCCGGCAGGGATCCCTCGTCCCTGGCCATGGTGGTGCGAGCCAACCTTGAAGTAACGGATAAGCCGCTAGCCAAGGAGCGCATGATCTTTTCCGGCACGCTCGAGCAAATCAAGGACGACATCGCTGCCTGCGAAGCGATCGGAGCCGACGAAGTATTCTTCGACCCCGCTTTTTCGCCCGGAGGACAGTCGTTGGATCGCTGGCTAGCCTTGCTGGAGCAAATTCGCGGCCTGGCGTAGCCGCCTGGAGTGTCCTATTTGTGCGTTGATTGATTGGCCTCGGGAACAAATGGATTACAGGTCACGACCGTGGACGCTCTGGCTAGCGCTTTAGCAATTCTAATTGCGTCGTGCCTTGCATCGTCGGAATCAGTGAGTAGTGGGAGATTGCAGATAAAAGCATGATTGCTGTCCGCATCATCAAGTCTTACAGATAAGCCATCTTGCATGGAATAGACTGCTCCAGATGGAACCGAGCAGTATCCCTCATTCCTAGCCAAATTCTTAACCGACGCTTCTGGAGTGAGCCCGACCGAAAGACCATCCGCTACATCTTCGGCCCTGAGAAGATATGCGCCGTATCTTACGGTGTGTGGAGGGGTGGCTTTTCTCTCTCGAAAATTCTTCTCCGCGAAGGCTCGAAAAAGGAGTACCCCGTCACCTATTTGTTCGCCAAGTTGCGACGCAGGTGATGTCGTGGACATTCAGTCATTTAGAGGGGCCGAAGAACCACTCCAATCTGGCGGAAAGATCGCCTATATCGTCGGTGGTCGTCAAATCATGCTCTACGACTGCACCATTTTCAGTTCGTTCGTGGTAAATCTTTACAGTCCCCCGATTTTGCAAAAATGCAACTACGCTCCTACCGCTTTCAGCGTTTTCCCAAGAAACGTGGATTTCAGACTGAAACGCGTTGATTTCAGAACCAATCAGGAAAGTGCTTGGAACCACGCTAAGCAACACTTCCATTGCCCATTCGATTGTGTCTTTCGGCGGTCTGTTTCGTGCATCAGATGGGTTAGCTTCAGACTCAATGCGCTCTAGTTCTTTGAATACGCGCACAATTTCGGTGGGGAAAGGAATGGTTAGTTTTTCCACCGACGAGT
The DNA here is from genome assembly GCA_963735545.1 of uncultured Acidobacteriaceae bacterium. Lineage (GTDB taxonomy): Bacteria > Acidobacteriota > Terriglobia > Terriglobales > Acidobacteriaceae > PALSA-270. The sequence continues at coordinate 142,021 of CAVTLU010000011.1, read as the reverse complement.
CGATCATCACACTTGTCGTGCTCATTGAATTTTTTTCTCCGGATCGACCCTATCCTTGACAGGTAGGGTCTGTTTGGCAGCCCTTGAATGCTGCTTGAGAAAGTCGGCGATCTGGTCGGCAACTTCGGGAGTCATGACTAGGCCGATCTCCATTTCGCGGAATATACCGTGCTTGCTCTCTTTCACCTCAGACGCCCCGAGTTGCCCGTCCGGCGTCACCACCTGTTCGATTACCTTCGGCAATGCACTGCGCTGGTTGTAAACGGATAAGAATATATCCCTGGTGGGCGTAAGCCCACCAATTACGCCGTCAACATGTACTACCCTAAAGTGGTTTCCTTTTTCGTAGTAGAACGTCAACGTGGAGGGTTTCGTGGCTGCCATGCGCTCTTAGCTATCGCCTGTAATGTTCCTCGGAATCCTGCTCGAACCCAAGGGAAAATTAAACGGAGGCCCCACGAGAGTACCGCCAGCCTCCCACTACGGGATTAACCAAGGTAAACTATTCAAAAGTGATAATACCTGCGTAAAACGCAGAAGTCAATGAAAATAAGGGAGTTGGCTAGTTTTTTGGAATTTCGCCTTTTTTACGCTCACCCGCTACTAATTCTTGGATGCTCCAAATGTGCTCGGAGATTCCGCTTCCATTGCCGGAGTGGTTCTCAAGCTCTTGTGAACGCGCACGAAGTTGTACCACGCGAAATGCAGGGCCACAGCGGCTTTCAGGTTGTCGGCCTTCTTTGAAAAAGCGTTCGCCAAACGCGTTAAGCGTCGCATCTGCATTCTCATTGTGAGGTTCTGTCTTTCGACGTGGCTTGTGGAAATGTGCTCGGGATCAGGATTCCCTTGGCGCACCTTGCCCTTCTTTCCGAGGCCGCCACCAAGTCAGCAACGCACAAATAGGACACTACCTAGCCGCCTGGAGAATTCACTCAGTGTCAGTGAAGCGACAGGCGTCCTCGCCCGTCAGACCACGATCCTCGCTGGCCGTACGCACGTTAAACTGACAACACCATGGACCACCAAGCGCGCCAAGTCAGGATCCGAAATCTACTCACCCAGCATCGGCTCGACGCCTTACTCGCCACCCACCTTCCCAACGTTCGTTATCTTTGCGGCTTTACCGGCAGTTCCGGAGTCTTGCTTCTCACGGCAACAGACACCGTCTTCTTCACCGACGGCCGCTACAAAGCGCAGGCCGCGGCGGAAGTCCAGGGAGCGCGTGTGGTGGTCGAGCGCACATCTCCTCTGCCCGCGGCGGCTCGGTGGATATCCTCCCGCCGAAATGGACGTCGCGGTGGCCGAGTGCCCCGGCTCGGGGTTGAGGCCACGCATCTGACCTTCGCCGACTACCGCCGCCTGGAAGCCAGCTTGGAGCATTTTCGGCTGCGATCTGCTCCGCCTCTCATCGAGCAGGCCCGCATGCTGAAGGATGCAGATGAAATAAAGACCATCCGAGCGGCCGTGACGTTGGGCGCCAAGCTATTTGAACGTGCCCTTAGCGTGATTCGCCCAGGAATCAAAGAGAGCCGAGTGGCGGCTGAAATGGAATTCGCCGCCCGCAAAGCCGGCGCGGAAGGCATGTCATTCACCACTATTATCGCCTCCGGTAAACGGTCCGCCCTGCCTCACGGAACCGCCTCCGAAGAGGTGATCCGGAACGGATTCGTGGTCTGCGACTTCGGTGTTATACTCGCTGGCTATTGTTCGGACAGAACCCGGACCGTATTCGTGGGTCGCCCCACTGTCGGAGGCCCGGCGAGTCTATGACGCTGTGCTGCGAGGCGCAACTGGCCGCTATCGCGGTCGTGCAGCCCGGACGCAGTGTCGCCGAAGTCGACCGCGCGGCTCGTAAGGTCTTGCAAAAGGAAGGGTTGGCAAAGTTCTTTACCCATTCCACCGGACACGGCGTGGGTTTGGAAATCCACGAAGCCCCGCGTCTGGCGGCCGGGCAGGACGACATCCTGAAGCCCGGGATGGTTATTACAATTGAGCCCGGCGTTTACGTGCCCGGTAAGTGGGGAGTACGGATTGAAGACATGGTCCTGGTCACAGAACAAGGGTGCGAAGTCTTGACGCCCGCCAATAAGGCACTGATCGCGATCTGAACAACCAGTTTGGCCGAGCGCTTCGGAACGAACGTTCGGCAGACTTACCCGCTCTGCTGGCGACGCGGGAAAAAGCGAAAACGGATCCCACCGCTGACGATGAATCAAAAAGAACTAAAGGAACTCATAGAGTTCCTAATCGAAAAGGACATCACCGAGTTCGAACTGGAACGCGGCGACGTCAAAGTACGCATCAAGCGCGGCGGAGAATCTGTAGTCTCGGTTTCAGCTCCCGGCTACGGCTATCCTCCTGCGCCGGCCGCGCCTTCTGCGCCTGGCGAGAGCGCTGCGTCGCCGGCGTCTGCACCTCCCAAAGCCGCCCCGCCGGAAGAAGGGCTGCATATGGTGCGCTCACCCATTGTCGGAACCTACTATGAGTCGCCTTCTCCGGGATCTCCTCCGTTCGTCCAGCCGGGAGACACGGTCGAAGTGGGCGAGGTCCTCTGCATCGTCGAGGCGATGAAGCTGATGAATGAGATTGAGTCGGATGCGGCGGGCGAACTGGTGAAGATCCTAGTAAGCAACGGCCAGCCCATCGAGTATGGGCAGGAGTTGTTTGCGATTCGCGTAAAAACTTGAGCAGTCAGGCACTCAGCCACAATGAGCTGAATGCTGAGAGCTGAATAATAATGAGTACTGAAGTTGGGTTTCCCTGTGACCCCTGTGCCCTCTGTGGTAATCCAGGGCAGCAAGAGTTCACGATAACCTCCGAATGTTCAAGAAAATTCTCATAGCCAATCGCGGAGAAATTGCCCTGCGGGTAATCTGCGCCTGCAAAGAACTAGGCATCCGCACGGTCGCCATCTACAGCGAAGCCGACCGCCACTCCCTCCACGTCCGCTTCGCCGACGAAGCCATCTGCATTGGTCCCCCCGTCCTGGCGCAAAGCTATTTGAATATTCCGGCGGTGATCAGCGCTGCTGAGATCGCCAATGTGGACGCTATTCATCCGGGGTATGGATTGCTGGCGGAGAATGCTAACTTCGCGGAAGTTACTGAGACCTGCAACATCAAGTTCATCGGACCTCCGCCTGAGATTACTCGGCTGATGGGAGAAAAAGAAAAAGCTCGGGCGGCTATGAAGCGAGCTGGCGTGCCTATTCTTCCTGGCTCGGAGGGGATTCTGTCCGGCGAGGGTGAGGCCTTGGAGTGGGCGCGGGCTGTGGGTTTCCCGGTCATCATCAAGGCTTCGGCTGGGGGCGGCGGGCGCGGCATGCGCATTGTGCGCAACGAAGAAGAACTTCCCACCTGTTCAAAGCAGCGCAGTCCGAGGCTGCGGCGGCCTTCGGCAACGGCGACATGTACATGGAGAAGTTCATCGAGCGGCCGCGGCACATCGAGTTCCAGATTCTTGCCGATCAATACGGCACGGTCGTGAGTCTCGGAGAGCGCGAATGCTCCATCCAGCGGCGCCATCAGAAGCTGCTGGAAGAATCGCCCTCGACCCAGGTGACACCGGAACTGCGCGAGGGCATCGGCGCAGATGCTCAGCCACACACTCTCCGAAATCGGCTACGTGAACGCGGGCACCATCGAATTCCTGATGGACGAAGACGGGCGGCTCTACTTCATCGAGATGAACACCCGCATCCAGGTGGAGCATCCCGTCACCGAGATGGTCACCGACGTCGACCTGGTCAAGAGCCAGATTCTGCTGGCCGCCGGCGAGCGCATGGAAAATGTGCTGCAAGGGCCGATCATCCGTCGCGGCCACGCCATCGAATGCCGCATCAACGCCGAGCACCCGGAGAAATTCACTCCCTCGGCCGGCAAGATCACGGCGTTCCATCCCCCGGGCGGCACCGGCGTGCGCGTCGACACCGCCGCCTACGCCGAAGGCATCATCCCGCCCTACTACGATTCCCTGATCGCCAAGCTAATCGTGCGCGGCAAAGACCGCTCCGAAGCCATCTCCCGCATGTCGCGCGCCCTGGAGATGTTCATGGTCGAAGGCATCTACACGACAATTCCTCTGCACCGAAAAATCCTAGCCGACCCCGACTTCCGCGCCGGCAAAGTGGACACGACGTTCATCGAGCGCTTCCTGGCGAAGAATGGGATAGGAAAGCCAGCAGCCTAGGGCGATGCCGGCTTTAGCGGGCGGGGGCGCCCGCTCCACACCAGTGAGTCCTCTTTCGCCCTTTCAGGGCTGTATCGCTTCCCACTTTCATACCCACGGCTTGCGCCGTGGGCTGCATTCTTTCGCCGCTTCGCGGCTATTTGTCGCATGCGTCGTCCCACTTCTTAAATCAAGATTGGGTTGCGACACAGACTCGCCTTGATCGGGCGGGATGACAGAACTTTGGCAGCTGCCGGCTGTCGCGGGCGGGGGCGCCCGCTCCACACTAGGAGTGTCCTCTCCACACTAGGCGCGGCGGACCGGGGGTGCACCGTCCTTGAGCAGATGCCAGGCTTCGCGGTAGGGCTCGAAGCGTCCGGCGTCGCTGCGGGTGGCGCCGGTGGGATAGAGACGGATGAAAGTCCGGCCGCTAATTGCATCCACGGGAATCACATACCAGGCGTCGTGCGGGGCGACGAAGGCGACGATGAAGTCAATTTGATCCGCGGTGTAGGTAACCCGTTTGCCGCTGCGTGGGTGTTTTGAGACGGCGACGGAGAATCCGAACCGACGGGAGCCGCCCTGGCTGGTAAAGACGGACTTCACCTGAACGCGCAACAGGCGCTGGCCGTGCTCGACCAGAAAATCGTAAGGACGGCGGTCGCCGAATGGCTTGGAAGCGGTAATTCCGACCGACGCAGCCTTCAGAACGAAGGCCAGTTCCCCCAGTTCTCCCCAGCGGCTGGCGTCGCGGCAGGTGACCGCCTCGCCCTTTCCTACAGTTGTGCCTAAGTCCTGCGCCCGAAAGTGGTTTCCCATAGTCGAATGCGATCCGCAGCCTGCGGATCAACTCCTTAATTTTTGAGGATTATTGCTTGACGGATGGTCCGCGCGGCGATGTGGTTGCGAGATCGCGGCCAACAAAAAAGGCGCGGCAGTTAGCCGCGCCTGTTTCTTTGCTTCTAACTACTATTATACCAAGTTAGAGGGGAAAATGGGACACGGTTCGGAAGTTTATTGTCTGCGTGGAATGAAATAGTTAGGGAATTTTGAGGTGGTTTGGGGGCTTGACAAGATTTGGAGGGTTGCACTGGGGATGGTGCAATTGGCGACTGAACTTGAGTTTCGTTCCGACGCGAGCCCTTCGGTTGCTGGCGAGTAAGTTGAGCGACTCTGCCCGGCGGACTGCGCTACTCGAGCTAAAATCGGGCTTGAGTGGGCCACCGGCCATTCGAAAAGCTATAGTTCCCGCATAAGACGTTGGTCCGCCCGCCGGTCGTGCAGGAAAAAGTTGAAGCGATTTGTAAGTAATATACTGGTCGAAATCCATGCTAATCCTCAAAAAGCTGCCGCAGGGAGCGCATCTATCCCCAAATTACACAGGCACCGATTACTAACTACCCCGATTTTTTGAATTTTTTCCGTGGTGGTCACACCGTTGACGACAACCTCGGTGCTCGAACCATTCAAGACACGGTGCAGTACACAATGTTCAATACGGCTATCGCCAGTGGGCATCTCACGAAACTGAAGAATATGGCGATACCCGATGAATTTCTTGCGGATATTTTCCTGACGGAAAGCGGATCGGAACTAGGCCAGACGGTCTTTGATCGGAAATTCTGCGAAATAGCGGTCGCTGAAGCTCGAAAGAGCATCGCTGAGGATGATGGCGAATTGCACCCGTATGTTGGGGCGGTTGTCGTAAGAGATGGCAATGTTCTGGCAACGGGATACCGAGGCGAAACGGGAGATGGAAGGCACGCTGAATTCTGTGCTCTTAAGAAAATCAAAAATGATGTGGATAACGTTGATCTGAGCGGCTGCACTATGTACACGACGCTGGAGCCGTGTTCTAAAAGAACCTCACCGAACAAAACAGCTTGTGCTACTCGCCTAATCAATGCCAAAGCCGCACGAGTTGTTTACGGTACGCCAGATAAAGACGAGTCGGTGTACGGACATGTCTCACTGCTGGAGGCGGATATCGATGTTCGTCTTTTTCCGAGAGACCTGATTCAAGCAATTGTCGCTTTGAATAAAAAATGGTCTGATACACGCAGAAGAACTGAGGTTGCGCCACCGCCAAACGACACCAGTCCTCTCGCCAATGTCTCGTACTACAAGCCGGGAACTCCGATGACGGATAACACGTATTTTTATGTTCGACCATCAAAAGACGCTGGTGGTCTCTTCACCATAGAGGACAACGTTAAAATCGTGCTGGCTTGGGGTCGAACAATCGAAGAAATCGCCGTCAGGTGGCATCAACTTGACGACCAAAAGATAATCGTAGAAAAGTTGGTCCGTCAGGGGTCAGGCAGCAGCCATCGGCTTCTGAACCTTATTTAAGAAACTCAGTGAATTCTGGAATGATGAACTGCCGAACCCTATCAAGACACGTCTCCAGTAGATCAGCAACCGGAAAAGCCAAGACGCCGGGATCGACCGTAGGTTCATCGAAAGATACAAACGGGTGGAAGGCTCCACTCACCTGCACACTCAGGACCTCAGTGTCGGGGAAGTCATAATCCTGCTTCGTCTTCGTGCCGTCCTCAACCCTAACAACCGAACTGGTATTCATCACCATTCCCTTGTAACGAACTGTGGCTTCATCTCTCCTGTGGGCTTGCGGCTTGGTGACGTGGAGATGGCGGTGTTTGTCGATGTTCGAGAGGATGGCGAGTCGGCCCAGATAGGTATTGACCTCGCCGCGATTGTACGGCTGCACCGACTCGATGAACGTATACGCCTGAAGGGTTATCCCCGGAAGCGTGCCCTCGAAACAATTGAATACAGGCGTTTTCTTCGGAGGTTTCACCCAGAGCGGAAAGGCGCACTTTCCTTCCCAGTCGGGCGGCAGTGTTCCACCGCCTCGATTGAGCTTTACCAGTTGGAATGCCAGATGATCAAGAGCCGATCTAATTTGATAAATGCTCTTACCAGCAAGAACGGAGATGGCATCGGGAGGGGACTCGATGAACTTCAGTTCATTGCTGCCGTCAGGATGTTTGATGATTACATTCGGCTCACGCTCGGTGTAGTCCTCGTTAATATCCCGTATTGCGAGAATGTGCTCCTGTGCCCTGACCAGTTTGAGATTGGCCGATTCCATGCCAGTCATTTCCCCAACTTAACACAAGCTGGTTAGGCGGGCCCAGGCCTTGCGCCGAAATAGGATCCCGCATCTTTCAGTGCGGGGGTGCCCCAGGTCTCGCCGGGGTTGCAAGACCTGGGACTCCACAGGCTACACGGTTCAATGAGTTTTGCTCCGTGGCTTCGGGCACCCCAAGACCCAAACTGAGTGTGCCTTTCGAAAGCTGTCCTTCCCACGAAGAGGCGAGCCACCCGCCAGATGTTATAATTCCGCCGTTCCGGAATCGCGTCCGATTCAGGCCGATGAACCTTGCAATACCAACGACTACTGTAAAAGCGCTCATTAGTGCTCGTTGACGTGTAGCAAAGCGAGAAGATTGTCAGCAGAGAAGGCCCCTTGCAAAGACCTCCGAGTTCGAGAAGAGTAAGTGTTCTCATCTGCGCTGTCACTGTAACCGCCGTAATCGCGTTGCAGACTGGACACGCAAGGGCTACTTCGGCAGTATCCGGATTTGCCGCCCGACGCCCCTCATTTTACGGGCAGCGTGAGTCTGTCTCCTGCGCACGACTCTTTCTTCATAAGCGCGATATATCTGATTTAGAGGACGAGCTTAACCGCGTAGGCCTAGGAATGCCTGTCCAAGCTACGCCTACGGATAGTTGTAAATGCTACTGTGGCGGCCAAAACTGGTCTCCAGGTGCGGTCGCATGCATGGGGGGATTTAAGTATGTCTGCGTGGACCGCGGAGGAGAAGGAAAGAACTGCGGTTGGGACGCTAAGAAACAAGGCTCGGATCTAGTGCGCTGCGACGGTGGTGAGCAGTGCAAGTGAGTTCCTAACATTACTGCTTGTTCCTGCACGAGCCTGCTAGTCCTTCGGTTTCGATGAGCTGACATAGGACCGGCCAGCCGGCTCGAATTCAACGTAAACAAGGCCCCCATTCGCCGCGGTTGTGGAAGGACTTCCGCATTACTTTTACCCTCGTACACGCGGTTCCTTTACATGCCTGCAAGTAGGTTCGCATACCATTCCGGAGCACTTAAGTTGCAAATCATTACACGTTGCAAAAGAATACGGCGCGTGTACACTAGGCAGCCGCGTTTGAAGTCACATGAAGAGGTACATCAAATGTCAAAGCCATGGAGCATTATCGCGAAGAAGGTCATGGTGTGGATTGTAGCGCTGTTCGTTTGCGCCGCTGCCCCGCCGATATTTGCTCAGATCGATCCGGCCGCCGTCTGTCTCGCAATGGTTAGCGAAGCAGCGCACAACCAGCGCCTCACGGCCAGCAGTGACTCCTTCCTCGACACGCTTTACGAAGACTATTGTGAAGCGGACGGCACTACCAAAGGCTCGTCGTGGGACGCGGGCATATCTGCCGTTATCAAGGACGTTCCAGTTAGCCTAACTGGCGGTGCCTCGGATGTGAAGACTGAAATGACGAATTTCTGCAAGAGACATCAATCGTCTTTCCAGTCAAGAAGCTCGCATTTTGCAGTAGAGTCGATCGTGGTGGAAAAGGCCTTGCAAGCGGCAAATCAATGTCTGGAGATATTGAACAGGCACAAGGACACAACCCTTAGCTACAACACCGTTGGTTCCACGTTGCTCAACATTGAGTTTGCCATCGCGTCCGGGACAACGGTGGACATTCGAAGCGTACAACATGAGCCCGATGTGGACTGCGAAGGCGAAAAGATTCCCGGGCCTGGAAGCATCAAGTACACGATAGGTAGCGGGCAGACAGTCGGTGCGACTTCTGGTTGGTACAGAATTGCCTGTACGCGAAAGGCGTTTAGTGCCAGTGGCGGGCGCTTTTTTTACCGGGCGACGGGGCTCAGTGTCGACACGAACGCGGGGATCCTCGATATCTTCTGGCCCCAAGATGAAATTCTCCCACTAACAACCGCATCACAGATTCAAGGTGCCATTCAGGGCCTTGGCTCTGACATCGAGAAACTCCAAGCAGTTGTGGGTCAGATCAACGGCAGAAAGCAGGTCGAAATTGGCACATTTGATATAGGTGATTTCGATAACCAGATGGCGAGTCCTCATACTTCTAAGGAACACCTGGTGCCATTTCGTCACAAGTTCCGGAGTCAGCCGGAAGTCTACGTAAGCTCGCAGGACACGATCTCCCTTTCAGGAGGGTGGGGTGATGGATGGAGGCTGGACATAAAAGGAGTTGACGTTGACCATGTTACGGTCCAGGCCTCGGGATGGGGTGGAGGCGGCAAACTTTACAGCCTGAGGGGGTTCTATATCGCAGTTGGCGACTTCGAGAAGTAGGCACAGTTAGGCGCGTTGCTGACATCTCGCGACGGTTGGCCGGTGGCCCACTCAAGCCGTTCTTTGGCTTGAGTGGGTTGTTCTGGCGGCGTCAACGGGCCCACTCTCGTTGCAAAGAACGCGACTGGAATGGGCCACCGACCAAACACAAGGTCCCTCCGCTCCGCCGTCGCTGGGCGCTCCGGCTCCGGTCGGGATGACAGGTTGTTGGCGGCGGGCTGGAAATGATGCTGTGGGTACCTCGGCGGGTGAAACCGGTCCGTTGGGAAGGTCTTAACGCAGCGTTGAAGCGTGTGCATGCGAACTGTTCTTTCGCCCTGTTAGGGCTGGCTCGTATCCCACTTCAAACCCACGGTTTGCGCCGTGGGCTGCACTCTTACGCCGCTTCGCGGCTGTAAACGGGCCGGTGGTGCCCACTCAAGCCTTTCTCGAGGGGGGCGCGGCTCGACAGCGAAAACCAGGTCCCTCTGCTCTGCCGTCGCTGGCGCTCCGGCTCCGGTCGGGATGACAGTTGTTTGTAGTGGGCTGGTCGAACTTATAGCGCGGCTGACGCGCTGTTCTGCCCTTAGTGGGGCTTGGGAGCGGTGGTGGACCTTACCTTTGTTGCTCTGGCTGGGCGCGGGCGGGGGCGCCCGCGCCACACATCGATTAGAATCTGTGGCGCTGGGCTTGGACACTTTGTGGGGTGCTTATGAGGCGTTGGTTGGTTTTGGCTTTGGTGGGTTTGATGGCGGGTGCTCCGGCGGCTTTGGCTAAGCATCGTCACTCGCAGGGTGGGGGCGGGCAGTCGGGCGGCAATTCGTCTGGCTTCGACTTTTATGTGCTGTCGCTTTCGTGGGCGCCTAGTTATTGTCATGACCATCCTGGGGATCGGTCTGGGGAGTGTCGCGCTGGGGCGCACACGGCTTTTGTGTTGCATGGGCTGTGGCCGCAGGCGGATAGCGGGCCTCCGCCGATGGCTTGTGGGGCGGCTAGTCCGGTGGCGGGTTCGGTGGTGGATTACATGCTGCAGTACTTTCCGTCGCGGGGACTGATTCAGCATGAGTGGCAGGAGCATGGCACTTGCAGCGGGCTTTCGGCGCAGGATTACTTTCATCAGGCGGAGCAGGCTTATAAGAAAGTTCAGGTGCCGGAGCAGTACGGCGCTTTGAATCATTCGCAGGAATTCGGAGTGGGCGATCTGGAAAGAAGTTTCGCGGAGGCGAACCATGCTCCGGCGGGAGCGGTTCGGCTGTCGTGTCATGGAGGGGAGTTGGTGAATCTGGAGATTTGTCTTAGTAAGACGCTGGAGTTTCAGGCTTGCGGGGGGAGTGTGCGGGATTGTCCGGCGGGCCGGCTTTTGGTGTTGCCGCCGCGGTGAGGGGGATTGGTCGGAGGAGAAATCCTCGCGGGTTGGTTTCGTGGTGTCCCACCCTTCGCGCAAAGTGCGCGCGAAGGATGGGGCACCCCCGGCGGGGAACGGGGACGAAACATCAGTGCTGGCGGCGGCTTCCGCTAGCGGGAGCCAGACCTGGAAGCGCGTGTCGCCGGGGACGGAGGCTACCTGGATGGTGCCGCGGTGCTTCTTTACGATGCGTTGCACGGTGTCGAGGCCTAGGCCGGAGCCTTCGCCTACTCCCTTGGTCGTGAAGAACGGTTCGAAGATGTGCGGCTTCACGTCGGCGGGGATGCCGGGGCCGTTGTCGCCGATTTCTACTACTACGTTGCCGTCGTCGCGGTAGGTGCGGATGCGCAGCTCGCCCTTGCCGCCCATGGCCTGAATGGCGTTGTCGATGATGTTGGTCCAGACCTGGTTGAGTTCGCTGCCAAAGGAATTCACCATGAATGGAAGTTTCTGATAGTCGCGCTGCACGGTTACGCCGCGCTTGAGTTTGTGGTTCAGGATGGTGAGGGTGGTTTCCAGGCTTTTGACGATGTCGACGTTCTGCACGGGCGCCTGATCCATGTAGGTGTATTCCTTGATGGCTAGGACCAGGTCGGAAATGCGCGAGGTGCTGCTCTCGATTTCGTTCAGCAGGTTCATGATTTCGAGCCACGCCGCGATTCTTACCAGGGCCGCGCGCACGGCCTGGGAACCGATGGCTGCGAACAACGCTTCCAGAGCTGCCGGCTTGAGATTCTTTTGCGCGAGGTCGGCGGTCAATTGCCAAAGGTCGTGCTGGCCGTAGCTGCGCAGCAGGGTATCGATCTGGTCTTCGAGATCGCTGGCGGCGATTGCGTCGGGCGGAGGGCTATCCTGCTGGCTGAGAGAGTTCTCCAGCTTTTCGATTTCGGCTTTCTGTGCGGGAGCGAGGTTGAGCCTGCCTAGCTCCTGGCTGGCGTCGCGGATGCGTTGCAGGATTTCGCGCAACTGGCTGGCGGCGCGCTTGGCGGCGGAGGCGGGATTGTTCAGCTCGTGCGCCAGTCCCGCGGAAAGCTTGCCCAGCGCGGCTAAGCGGTCGCGTTGCTGCTCCATGCGCGTGGTTTCGCGGATGCGGTCGGACATCAGGCCGACGAGGCGCTTGGTCAGCTCGGGCATTTTCTGCACGAGTTCAGGAAACATCGACGTAGGAAATTTCAGGACGTGGCTGTCGACGACGGCTCGCCCGGTGGCTACCGACTGCTTCATTCGGGAGAAGGGCAGAACGCCGGTGACGTCGCCCGACTTCATCCAGAACATGAACGACTCGCCGCCGTTTTCGACGCGAGCCTGGAGCTGGCCATCGAGAACCACGAACATGGCGTTCGCCGGATCGCCCTGGCGGGAGTAGGTTTCGCCGGCCTTGAGGTACACCTCTTCCGACTGGCTGAGGAACCAGGCGATCTGATCCTCGGGCAGATCGGCGAAAGCCGGGACGCGAAGGAGTTCGGAGTTCTCGACCATTTATACCTTGCTCAAATATTGATGAATGAATTGCACTGCGACTGAGCCTTCGCCTACTCCTGAGGCCACGCGCTTTACCGAACCGTGGCGCACGTCTCCCACGGCGAAAACGCCGGGAATGTTGGTTTCGAGGAGGAAGGGATCGCGGTCCAGAGTCCAACCCTTCGGATGCTGGCCGTCGCGGATGAGATCGGGGCCGGTGAGGATGAAGCCGCGTTCGTCGCGCTCGATGAGATCTGCCAGCCAATCGGTTCGCGGAAGCGCTCCGATAAAGATGAACATGGCATTGGCGGGCACGCGCTCGACTTTGTTGGTGTCGGAACAAAGAACGGAAACTTCCTCCAGATGAGTTTCGCCGTGGGCTTCGACCACGTTGGCGTGCGCCCACAGCTCGATGTTGGGGACTTCTTTGATCTGGTCGATCAAGTACTGCGACATGGTGCTGGAGAGGGAACTGCCGCGCACCAGAATTACGACGCGCTGGGCGTATTTGGCGAAGTTCATCGCGGCCTGGCCGGCGGAGTTTGCGCCGCCAACCACGTAGATAGTTTCACCCTCGCAGGAGAGTGCTTCGGTGGTGCCGCCGCCGTAGTAGATGCCCGCGCCCTGCAGGCGGCTGACTCCTGGAGCTTCGAGGCGGCGCCATTGCACTCCGGTGGCGATCATCAGCGCATGGCAGGAGATCTCGCCGCCATCGGCTAGCTTGATGATCCGGTATGAGCCTTCGGTGCGGGCGCCGACGCATTCGGCAGAAAGAATTTCCACGCCGAATCTTTCTGCCTGCACGACCGCGCGGCGCGCCAGATCGCCGCCGCTTAGGCCGGTGGGGAATCCGAGATAATTTTCGATGCGCGAACTCATACCCGCTTGGCCGCCGGGGGCTTCGCGCTCGACGATTACGGTGTGCAGGCCTTCGGAGGCGCCGTAGACGGCTGCGGCCAGACCGGCGGGGCCTCCGCCGACAATGGCGAGGTCGTAGAAGTTGGTTTGGGCGCGGGTTCGCAGGCCGACTTTTTGCGCGACTTCCGCGGGCACGCTTTCCAGAAGCTTGGTGCCGTCGGGAAAGAGGACAACCGGAAGACTGGCGGCTTCCGGGCCCAACGCTTCGAGCAGACGCTTGGTCTCGGGATCGTTGGCGGAAACCTCTACGTCGATCCACTGATAGGGGACGCGATTGCGCGCCAGGAAGTCACGCAGTTCGTAGGACCGCGGCGACCAGCGGGTGCCGAGTACGCGAATTCCCTCGAAGGCGGGCCGGTAGGAAGCGCGCCAGTCGTCGAGCAAATCATCTAATTGCGGGTAAAGGTGCTCTGAGGGCGGGTCCCAGGGCTTCAGGAAAAAATAATTGATGTTGGCCTGATTGATGGCGCTGATGGCGGCGCTGGTATCGGCATAGGCCGTGAGCAGGGCGCGTTTGGCCTCGGGGAAAAGCTGCATGGCTTCCTGGAGAAAGACCACGCCGTCCATGCGCGGCATGCGCTGATCGGCTAGAAGCAGGGCCACGCTGTCGTTGCGGACCTTCAGTTGCTTCAGAAGGTCGAGCGCGCCCTCGGGAGAGTCGCTGCCCATGACGCGGTAGTTCTCGCCATAGTGCGAGCGCAGGTCGCGCTCAATGGCGCGCAGTACGGCGGAGTCGTCATCTACGCTTAGTAAGATTGGTTTCGCCATGGTCGTTTTTCACAGAGAAGTTGATTTTAGACTTGTGGCTCGCCTGGGATAATCTGATTAGACTACCGGAACAGGCGTTTGGTTGCGGAATCGCGTTGAATGAGTGGACTCAGGCCAGTGTCCTGGGTCTACGTTCGTTTACAAAAGCGCTCCGTTCGTATCAGGGCATCGACTTCAGCCGTGTGGTCATTTCGAAGAAGGTGGAATGAGCGAGACTTATGAAGAAATCCGCAGTATTTCTCTGGTTGGCGTCCGTTCTGACACTTGGAGCGCCTGGGCAAAACCCGCAGGGCCCGCCATCTTGGGCGTATCCGGTAAACGCTCGCGACCTAAAGTCCCCGGCCGACGATGGCAGTGTGAGGCACGTTCCGGGCAGCACTGCGGGTTTCACACTCACCCAACTGCGGGATTTGTTCTTCGCGCCGGATTGGCATCCTGACGATCATCCTCGGATGCCGGAAATCGTGGCCCGCGGCCGGAAACCCGACGTGTACGCTTGCGGTTTCTGCCATCGGGCAGATGGGCCGGGAGGGCCGGAAAACTCAGGGCTCGCAGGTCTCCCCGAGGCTTACATCGTGCAGCAGATGGCGGACTTCAAAAGCGGCGCTAGAAGAAGTTCTGCGCCAGAGCGCCTACCGGTCGTCGCCATGACGTCACTTTCAAAAGCCGCTACTGAAGCGGAGGTGGCGTCGGCTGCAGTATATTTTTCCAGCCTCAAGCCGAGGAAGATAATCACGGTGATTGAAACAAGTGTGGTCCCGGAGACCTACGTTGCCGGATGGTTCCTCGCCCCCGTCGATGGCGGAAACAAGGAGCCCATCGGAGAACGCGTTATCGAAGTGCCAAAGGATCTAGAACGATTCGAATCCCGCGACACCCGAAGCGAATTCATAGCGTATGTCCCGGTCGGCAGCGTTGCGAAGGGTAAGTCGTTAGCCACAACTGGCGGGAATGGTAAAACCATCCAGTGTGGAACGTGTCACGGGCCCGATCTCAGGGGGCTTGGCCCCATACCGGGCATTGCTGGCCGTTCGCCAAGCTACATCGTCCGGCAGCTTTATGACGTGCAACACGGAAACCGCGTGGGGGCGGGCAGTCCTCCGATGGCCGGCGTGGCCGCTAAGTTGAGCGAGGAAGACTTGGTTTCGCTCGCTGCGTATCTGGCTTCCTTGAACCCGTGAACTACCCCTTGCTTGCATTGAGACAGGAACGCTCTGTTTGTATGCCCGCGTCTAGTAGCGGTGCAGTGATTCTGGACATCGAAGTCGAGCCACAGCCTTGATGATCATGCTTCCACGCCTCTACGCGATCCTGGATGTGGCGTGCTTATCCGATCACGACGTTCTTCTGGCTGCGGCGCAAGAACTGGCGGCGGGCGGGGTTACTCTTCTGCAATACCGCAATAAATCGGGCAATGCGAGGCAGATGCTGGAGCAGGCCCGGGAATTGAGACGGCTGCTGGGAGGTACGGTGAAGCTCATCATGAACGACCGCGCGGATTTGTGTATGGCGGCGGGTTTCAGCGGGGTGCATGTTGGGCAGGACGATCTGTCGCCCGAGGGCGCGCGGCGAGTGATTGGTGCGGACTTGTGGCTGGGGGTTTCGACTCACACTCCGGAACAAGTGAAAGTCGCCACCGGGACGAGTGCCGACTACATCGCCATCGGGCCAGTGTTCGCGACCTCCAGCAAAGACAAGCCGGATCCCGTGGTTGGGTTGGAGGGTGTGCGGGAGACACGTCGGCTGACTCGCAAGCCGCTGGTGGGCATCGGCGGAATCACGCGTGAAAACTGCGCCTCGGTGATCGAGGCTGGGGCCGACTCGGTGGCTGTGATATCTGACTTGTTACCTGATCCGCGCAAATCAGCAGAGGAATTTTTGCGGATATTAGGGTAAAGTCATGGCTGTTAGCGGGCTCGGCCTGGTGCGGGTTTGAGGTAGGGATTGTCATTCCTCGTCGCTGCGCTCCTCGGAATGACAATTTGAAGACTGCGTTTGGCATAGCTCTTCTCGCGGGAGAGAGTTCGCGGGCAGGAGTGCCCGCGCCACACATACACAACCATCGTGGGTAACGAAACCAAACCTCCGAACCCAGTCGCGGCCGCCGCCAGCGACTGGGACATCCACACACATCAAGATAAGGAGCTTGTTCAGGGCCTGGGGTTGACCAGCGCGACCATGCTGGTGATGGGCTCGATGATCGGCTCCGGCATCTTTATTGTGTCGGCGGAAATCGCGCGCGAGGTGGATTCGCCCGCCTTGTTGATCGCCGCGTGGGTGGTTACCGGATTCATGACCATCATCGCGGCCCTGAGTTATGGCGAACTGGCGGCCATGATGCCGCGGGCGGGCGGGCAATATGTCTATTTGCGCGAAGCCCTGGGCCCGCTCTGGGGATTTCTTTATGGCTGGACCTTGTTTCTAGTCATTCAGACTGGGACGATTGCCGCGGTGGGTGTGGCCGTGGGCAAGTTTCTGGGTGTTTTCTATCCATCGATTTCCTCTCAAAACTGGATTTTGCATTTCTGGAAAGTGCCTCCCATACATCTGGGAAGCATGGTTCTGGGCAATATGGATGTTGGTTTGAACACACAGAATCTGATTGCGATTGTGGTGGTGGTGGCGCTTTCGATCGTGAATATTTTCGGAGTGAAGACGGGCGCGCTCATTCAGAACGTTTTCACCTTCGCCAAAGTTGGAGCTTTGTTAGGACTGGTAGGGTTCGGGCTGTTTCTCGGGCGCAACGCGCAGGCGCTGGCGGCGAATTTTCACGGCAACTTCTGGCACAACGCGGGACTGGGCGCGCAACATGCGGTACAGGTGGGCGCGGGCGGCCCGATGGTCTTGGTGGGCACGCTGACCATTCTTGCCGTGGCCCAGGTGGGATCGCTGTTTTCGGCGGATGCCTGGAACAACGTGACCTTTACCGCCGGAGAAGTGAAGAATCCGCAGCCGCAACCTGCCACTCTCGCTGGCGCTCGGCACCGGCGTCGTGATCGCGCTTTATGTGGGCTGCAATTTCATTTATCTGGGAGCGCTGCCGCTCGATGGAAGTCCGCATGGAGCAACGCTTCTGGAGCGCGGGATCAAGTACGCCACGGAAGACCGCGTCGGCACCGCGGTGCTGACCCAGATGTTCGGCAGCCTGGGCGGGAAGCTGATGGCGGGCGCCATCCTCGTTTCTTGTTTCGGCTGCGTGAACGGAATGCTGCTGGCTGGGGCGCGCGTGTACTATGCCATGGCGAAGGACGGGCTTTTCTTTCGCAACGTCGCCAAGCTGCACCCGAAATACAAGACGCCGGCCGTCTCGCTGATGGTGCAGATGGTTTGGACTTGCATTCTGTGCGTGTCGGGAAGCTATGGGCAGTTGCTGGACTACATTGTTTTTGCAGTGCTGGTGTTTTACATCCTTACTATTGCGGCGTTGTTTGTGCTGCGGCGGACGCATCCGGATGCGCCGCGTCCGTATCGGGCCATCGGCTATCCGGTGCTGCCGGCGATTTATATTGTGATGGCATTATTCATCGATGTCGTACTATTGCTCTACAAACCGCAATTTACCTGGCCGGGATTGATTATCGTGCTGCTGGGCATTCCGGTGTATTTCCTGTGGAGCGGGAGCGCGGTTCGAAAGGCTGCCAATGAGTCTTAGACTATTTGCCCGAAAAGATTTGCCGACGCTGATGCGTGAAGCGGAAGACGTGCCCGGAGAGAACACTCTGCGCCGCGCACTGGGAGCGACGAATCTACTGACGCTTGGAATTGGAGCGATCATCGGCGCCGGAATTTTTGTGATCACCGGGCAGGCCGCGGCGCAATTTGCCGGGCCGGCCATCGTGATCTCCTTCGTGCTGGCCGGCATCGCCTGCGGATTCGCGGGTCTCTGCTACGCGGAGTTCGCGTCGATGATTCCGATCGCGGGCAGCGCATACACTTATTCTTATGCGACCCTGGGCGAGTTAGTCGCGTGGATCATCGGCTGGGACTTGATTCTGGAATACGCCTTCGGCGCGGCTACGGTTGCTGTGGGCTGGAGCGGACACTTGCGCGCTTTTCTCCACGATATGGGCTGGGGCCTGCCCGCGATGCCTACATCCAATTTTATGCTGTTTGGGCTGCCGATCCATCTGAAGTATGACTACGTGGGCTTCCTGGTCATTCTGGTTATCACGACCATTCTGGTTATCGGCATCAAGGAATCGGCGAATTTCACTACTGCGATTGTGATTTTGAAAGTTGCGGTGGTGTGCATGTTCATCGCGCTGGCAACGGCATTCTTGATGAAGCATTCCTGGCAGCCGAATCACTGGCATCCTTTCATTCCGCCGAATACCGGTGAGCGCGGGCAGTTTGGATGGTCGGGCATTCTGCGCGGCGCGGGAGTGGTGTTTTTCGCGTACATCGGATTTGACGCGGTTTCTACCGCAGCGCAGGAAGCCAAGAATCCGAAGAAGGACATGCCGCTAGGTATTCTGGGTTCGCTCGTGATTTGCACCGTGCTCTACATTCTGGTTTCCGGGTTGCTGACTCGGTTGGTGCCGTACACGGAGCTGAATGTGCCGGATCCGGTGGTGATCGGCATCCGCGTGACCGGACAGCCCTGGGCGACATTTCTGGTGGAGTTGGGGGCGCTGGCTGGATTGGCCACGGTGATGCTGGTGATGCTGCTCGGCCAGTCGCGTGTGTTCTATTCCATGTCGCGAGACGGTTTGTTGTGGCCGTGGGCGGGTAAGATTCATCCCCGTTTCCGCACACCTTATCTTAGCTCGATTGTGGTGGGAGTATTTGTTGCGGTTTTGGCGACGATTATTCCTCTGAACGTTTTAGACGAGATGACAAGTGTGGGCACGCTGCTGGCGTTTGTTCTGGTCAGCGCGGGAGTTTGGGTGATGCGCCGAACCCATCCGGAGCTGAATCGGCCTTTTAAGACGCCGCTGGTGCCGCTGGTGCCGATTCTTTCGATTCTGTTTTCAGGCGTACTGATCGTCTCTCTCTCGTACTGGACGCAACTTCGCCTGATTGTCTGGCTGGTCATTGGACTGGTGATCTACTTTAGCTATGGGCGCAAGCACAGCAAGGTGCAAGCGCTGAATGGGGCTGCGCCGTCGAAGTCTTCGATGGCAGACTGACGTTGCCCGAGAGTGTCGTTCGCAATGAATTCGATGGAGCGACGGGCTTGGACGAGTCTGTATCGCAATTCGTCTTTCGCTTTTTCAGGGCTGGCTCATTTTCCATTTCCACCCAGGGCTTGCGCCCTGGGCTGCATTCTTGCGCCGCTTCGCGGCTATCTTTGTACGATACGGCTGATGGCTGACGGCTGACAGCCAACGACGGTCTCATGCGTTCCCTCCGCAATCTGCGCCTGATCGGCATCGCGCTGGCGGCTCTCATGCTCATCGGCATGGCCGGCTTCCACTTTCTCGAAGGCTGGTCGTGGTTCGACGGCTTCTATATGGTGGTCACCACCTTCACCACCATCGGCTATCAGGAAGTTCATCCACTCTCTTCGGTGGGGCGTGTCTTCAACGTGGCGCTTATTTTGGCGGGCGTCTCGCTGGTGTTCCTCGCCATCGGAGTCCTCACGCAGGCTTTGCTAGAATTCGAGCTGCAGAGCTTTTTCGGAAGGCGAAAAATGGAGCGCGAGATTGCCCGGCTCTCGGATCACTACATCATCTGCGGCGCGGGGCGGGTGGGAGTCAGCGCGGCGCGGGAGTTGGCGCGGCGGCCGGCGCCATTCGTCGTGATCGATCAGGCTGACGTCAAGGCTGCGGAATTGGACGACAAGTGGCTGACTCTGGTCGGTGACGCTACCCAGGAGCAGACGCTGCGCGACGTTCATATCGAACGCGCCCGCGGGCTGGTGGCGGCGACCACGACGGATGCAACCAATCTCTACATCGTGCTGACTGCGCGCGGCCTGAATCCCAAGTTGAAAATCATCGCCCGCGCCAGCGAGGAAGACGCCGAAAAGCATCTGCTGAAAGCGGGCGCCGATTCGGTGGTTTCACCGTATCTGTTCGCGGGACAGCGCATCGCTCAGTCTTTTCTGCGGCCGCATGTCGTCAGCTTTCTGGACACGGCTACGACTCACCTCGGCATGGACCTGGAGATCGGACAGATCGCCGTGACTCAGGGGTCGTCCTTTGCCGGCCAGACGATCGGAACTTCGCGTTTGCGGCAGGATCGGGGCGTGATCATCCTCGCCATCAAGCGGGCGCAGGAAATGCGGTTTAACCCGTCGCCTGAAGACCGCATCGAGCCCGGCGACTATCTCATCGCAATGGGTCTGCCCGCACAGCTACGACAACTGGAGCACACGGCGTCGTCCGAGGTGTGAGTCCTGCTATGAAGATTGTCACGGCGGCCGAGATGCGCGAAATCGATCGCATCACCAGCGAACGCTTTGGCGTGCCTTCGCTCACGCTGATGGAAAACGCGGGCACCGCGGTGGCTGACTTTGTGGCATCGCAATACCCGCTCGCCAAACGGATTGGCGTGATTTGCGGCAAGGGCAACAACGGCGGCGACGGCTTCGTAGCCGCCCGCAAGTTGCACGATGCGGGCAAGGAAGTAAGAGTGCTGCTGCTGGCCGAGCCATCCGAGTTGCGCGGAGACGCAGCGGTGATGCTCGAACGTCTGCCTGCATCGCCGGTGGTGGCCCGCTCCTGGGAAGAGCTGAGCCACGAACCCATCCGCAAGGTGTTCGATGCCGACGTGCTGATCGACGCCATCCTCGGCACCGGTTTTCGTCCTCCGATAGGCGCGCTTTACGCGGAGGCGATTGCGACAATCAACACCAGCCCAGCGGCGGTGGTCGCGGTGGACATTCCCTCGGGTGCGGTCGCCGATCTCTCGATCCAGCAAACCGGCGTCGTCGCGCGGGCCGATGCGATTGTGACTTTCACCGCTCCCCGTCCGGCGCATGTATTCGGACTTCTCACTCGGGGCCCAATTGTGGTTGCTCCTATCGGCTCGCCCGGCGACGCGATCGTTTCCGCCCTCAATCTCAATGTGATTACCGCAGCTGACATCGGAGGACTGGTAGGTCCTCGCGAGGCAGCCGCCAATAAAGGCAATTTCGGACATGTGCTGGTGATCGGCGGATCCTTGGGAAAATCGGGATCGGTGGCGATGGCGGGCATGGCCGCATTGCGCGCGGGGGCGGGTCTTTCCACGGTGGCGACACCGAAGTGCGTGTTGGCGACCGTGGCCGGATTTCATCCCGAATTGATGACCGAACCGCTGGAGGAAACGGAGGCGGGAACGATTTCGAAACGGGCTCTGGGTTACGGGCATGTGGATGCTCTTGCCGAGAACAAGACTGTACTCGCCGTGGGCCCGGGAATTTCGCGGCATCCTGAAACGGTAGAGCTGGTTCGAGCCATGGTGAAAAAATACAGAACTCCCATGGTGGTGGACGCCGACGGCCTCAACGCTTTCGAAGGCCGCGCGGCGGAGCTAAACGGCAGTGAGCGGTCGCTGGTGATCACGCCGCATCCGGGAGAGATGGCGCGGCTGGCGGGAATCAGCACCGCGGAAGTGCAGAAGGATCGCTTGGCCACGGCCCGGAATTTCGCTCGCGAACATGAACTGATCGTTGTACTGAAGGGGCATCGCACACTGATCGCTGCGCCCGATGGGACTGTTTGGGTGAACACGACGGGAAATCCGGGCATGGCAACCGGCGGCACTGGGGACATCCTCACCGGAATGGTGGCGGGGCTTGTTGCGCAAAGTCCGGGACGGGTGCTTGATGCGGTGATCGCCGCCGTACATCTCCACGGGCTCGCTGGCGATGTGGCGCGCGAGGTCATGGGTGAGCATTCCATGACTGCGACGGATTTGCTGAATGCGTTGCCTGAGGCGTTCCGGCGGGTGCGGGAAGCGGCAAAGCAGAAAGTTGCAGTGCTGTAGAGACGTGGCTCACCTCGGTCTTTGATGTGGAGAGACGGGCGTCGCCCGTCTCTCCAATCAGGGAGAATTCCTCGCTTCGCTCGGAATTTACAATCATGGATGGTTGGCCAGAATCGACTTGCTGGCTGGGCGGGCGGGGGCGCCCGCCCCACACATACCAGACACCTGTCCTCCCATGTCCTTCGGGACAGTGGTCTAGCGGCGTGCGGGCTTCGAATTCCGGACAACCGCTTCGGTAATCTGCCCTCTTGAGTACGTTCGTGACATATTGAAATTGTAGATGGCCCTCCCCCTCCCTCTCCGTTACCCGCAACGGCGTGCGCCGCGCGTTCAGCTCGGCGAACCAGTCCCAGCGATTGTTTTGCAGGCCGGCAAAAAGCGGGCACAGGGAGAGCTTCAGACTGTATCGGTGGCCGGCGGCCTCTTGAGATTAGCGAAGGCCCTGAGCGCCGGTGATTTCGTCGAAATCGCTTTTCAGACGCGGTCCGGCCCGGTTCACGGCCTGGCCGAGATGCTCAAACCATCCAAAAAGGCTGCGGACGGAACTTTACAAGCATTCCGCCTGGTGGCTCTGGGAGATGAATCGCACCGCGCACTCTGCACCTTCACCGAGTCTACCTCGGCACAGAATCGCCGGGGCCGCCGGCCCTCCGACGCATAAACACAGCGTTCTCGCTATACTGTCCCTCCAGGTTGGATGCAAAACGCAGCAATGCAAAACGCATTAATGCACACGCAGGAATTCACCACTCATTCGGCGGAGGAGACGATCGCACTGGGACGTACCCTGGCGCCGATTTTGGCCCCCCCGAAGCTGGTGGTACTCCGCGGGGAATTGGGGGCGGGCAAAACCACACTGGTAAAGGGCATCGCGGAGGCATTCCAGGCGGCTTCGGAGGAAGACGTCACCAGTCCCACGTTCACGCTGGTGCATGAATATCACGGGCCTGCCGCCAATCTCTACCATATCGACCTGTACCGTATCGATACTCCGCGCGAGTTGGAAACTTTGGGCTTGGACGATCTCGCAGCAGGGAATAGCATCCTGCTGGTGGAGTGGGGAGACAAATTCCCCCGCTTTGAGCGCGAACGCGACGTCGAGATCATCCTGGAGCGGTTGGGGGCGGACGAGAGGAAAATCCAAATCAACGCCCGCTAGTCGTTTGGGCCTGCCACATTTTATTTTCACGACTGGAGAATCGTTTGAAAATCAGAGTTCTTGCCGTGATCGTCGCCTTCCTGCCGCTCCTGCCGCATCTATGCTCAGCGCAAGCGAGTGAGCCGTCAAGCAGTGTTGCTCAGACTCCTCCGCCAGCAGCGTCCTCCACGGACCAGGGCTCCAGTCCGGATCAAGCCAAAAAGAAAAGAATGTTTGGAGTGATGCCGCACTACGCAGTGGTCGATCCCGGCGCCCGGGTTCAGCCGCTTTCGACGGGGCAAAAGTTCGGGTTGGTACTGCAGAACTTCAATCCGTATACGTTCACGTTTGTCGCTGCAGAGGCCGGCTTCAACCAGGGTATCAATTCTCCGAAAGAATATGGCCAAGGGGCGGAAGGGTACGGCAAACGCTACGGTGCGGAGCTGGCGAACACCTGGACAGGGAGCCTTTTTGGGCTGGGTGTGTATCCGTCACTATTGCACCAGGACCCGCGATACTACCGACGCGGGGAGGGATCGCTTTCCCAGCGCGTGGGGTACGCGATCAGCCGCGTTGTGGTTACTCGCCAGGATTCGGGCAGAAGGAATTTTAACTATTCTGAAGTTCTGGGAAATCTGACTTCGGGAGCGCTCGCGTCGGCATACTATCCCGAGAGCGAGCGGGATGCCGGCGACGTTTTCCAGCGCGGGGGCGTGCAGGTAGGTTTCGATGCGGGGTTCAATCTGCTGAAGGAGTTCTACCCGGATATTCAGCGGAAGTTTTTCAGGAAGAAGAAATAGAGTGGAACGCCGCCGTCCCGGCGGCGTTTGGAATACGTTCCATCGCGTCTGTATCGCAATCGTCTTTCGCCCCTTTGGGGCTGCAACACTCGTTTTATTTCACCCACGGCTTGCGCCGTGGGCTGCATTCTTGCGCCGCTTCGCGGCTGTCGCGGCGTGGAGCGATCACCCTCGGCCCACCCAGACCATGTTTCGGCGCGCGCCGGCAAGATGCCAGCGCTACGCGTGAGGTTTTCAGAAGCCCATCACGTTGTAGCCGCAGTCCACGTAGATGACTTCGCCGGTAATGCCTGAGCTGGCGTCGGAGGCAAGAAACACGCCGGTCGAGCCAACCTCATGCACATCCACATTGCGCTGCAGCGGAGCCCGCTCGGCGTGAGCTTTCAGCATCTGGCTGAAGTCGGAAATACCGCGTGCTGCCAGCGTCTTAATCGGGCCGGCGGAGATGGCGTTGACGCGAATCTTCTTTTTGCCCAGATCGTACGCCAGATAGCGCACACTGCATTCCAGCGCGGCCTTGGCCACGCCCATCACGTTATAGCCGGGCACAACTCGCTCCGCGCCGTAGTAGGTCATGGTGATGATGCTGCCGCCGTCCTCCATGAGCGGCGCGGCGGCGCGGGCGAGGGCGATCAGCGAGTACACGCTTACGTCGTGCGCGATTCGGAAGCCTTCGCGGCTGGTGTTGGAGAACTCGCCGTTGAGGTCCGCGGCGGGAGCGAACCCGATGCTGTGCACCAGCACATGCAGCTTGCCATAGCGCTCCTTAAGCTGGGCGAAGAGCCGCTCAATCTCGGAGTCGCTGGAGACATCGCACATGAAGCCCTCAGCGCCGGGGAGGGAGAGGATCAGATCTTTCGCCTCCAGCTCCAGACGTTCATTTTGATAGGTCACGGCGAGCTTTGCTCCGGCGTTATGCAACCCCTGCGCGATGGACCACGCGATGGAGCGTTTATTGGCAACTCCGAAGACGACCGCAATACGGCCTTCCAGACTGGTGGACATGCAGGTCTCCTGGTGAAATTGAAGGGAAAGAATAACAGGCAGCCGATTGATTCACCACAGAGACACGGAGTCACGGAGCAAGGCCTGAATTCTCCGTGTCTCGGTGCCTCCGTGGTGGACTGAGAATCACTCCGCCGTGCTGGGTTCGCGAACCGGCACAGCCGCACTCACCGGCCAACTGGCGCTTACGAATCCCACCGCATATACCAGGCCAATGATGGAAAAGCCGGCGACTAAGCTGACGTCCGCGACCGCACCCACCAGTAGTCCGAGTCCAATCTGCATGGCTGTCCCCGCGAAGTAGAACGTATTCTGCACTCGCCCCATGAAATGCTCAGGGACCTGCTCCATGATGCTGGTGTTCATGGCGACGCCGGAGATACCGCGCCCGGAGCCCATGACCGCGTACGCCGCCACTGCAATCGCGAGTATGGGCGATAGCGGCGCGAGGATCATGCAAATCGCCAACGCACCCATCGCGATAGCGATGGAGCGCCGCGATCCCACCGCACCAATAAGCCAGGGAGCGTACAAAGCGCTTAAGAACGCACCCACTCCCCAGCCCGCGTTGAGCCATCCATAGCCGACCGCACCGGCGTGAAACACTTTATCGCTCAACGGAGCGGTGACGACTACGCCGGTCAGCATGGCGCCCAGGAACAGCGACCAGCTCACTCCCAAAAGCACCAGGTTAGGACGTACGCGTAGGAACTGGATGCCCTCGCGCATCTCCCGCACAAAACGCTCGACGGCAGTTTCGGCGGCCATCAGATCGGAGCGCAATTCCGCCGGCCGCGGCACCACGTGGCGGCCCTTGCGCACCGCGAAGTAGCAGAGAAACGAGACCACGTAGGTTGAGAAGTCGATGAGCAGCACGCCGCCCAACCCGATGCGGTTGTACACAAAGCCGACGATGGAGCCGGCGATCAGCCAGCCGCCCTGGATGCCCGCCATCAGGAATGTGTTGGCGTGGACGAACTCCTCGCCCGGGGTCAGTTCCTGAATCAGCGCGGTGATCGTAGGCCAGAACATCCAGAAGCCCGCGGCCACCAGTGTGTTCATCAGGTACAGTTCCCAGACTTTGGCCTGGCCGCGAAAAGCCAGGATGGCGACGGTGAGGATGATGATGGCGCGCGCGGCGTCGAGCATCATGACCAGACGGCGGCGATCTTCGCGGTCGATGATGACGCCGGTGAAAGGCAGTATCAGCATGGCAGGGATGGTCTGCAAAGCGGCGAGTGTGCCCAGAGCCATGTCCGAATGGGTAGCCTGCAGGATGTACCAGGCCACCGCGGCGGAGTTCATGCCGCTGCCCAGCATGGAGATGAGGTTTGCGCTGAAGACGTACCGCAGCGCACGCTTCTGCAGGATGGCGCGCATACGTTACTTTATCATTTGAAAAAACGTTTGATTTGATTGGACTGCAGTGTGCAAGGGAGATCAACAGATGCGACGGAGCGACGGCGTCCTCGCCGATCAGGGCACAGGCCCGTGGTCTGACGGGCGAGGACGCCCGTCGTTCCATCGCATTGGTCGCATCCGATCAGCCTGATAGTGCTGGGTTGCTTTCCTGCCTCCGACTGGTCTCAGAAATCAGAAACACAATCAGGATCAGCAATTCCGGTTCGATGGGATGACGGTAACGGGCGTGCGGATAGATGAAGTAATAGACGGTCGGGTAGGAAAGCACCAGCAGCAAGAACGGTCCCGCTCCAGGCATTTTCTTTTTCAAGGCTCGCGCCAGTCCCCAGATCGCGAGCACGGACGAGGCCAGAAAAAACGAATTCCGGAAATCAACCGGAGCCGTACTGCCGGTGGCTTTCGGGACGCCGCCCCAATAGTAAAAAAATCGCTTGAGGCTGATGACGGCGAAGCGGCCGGAATGCTCGCGAACCCATCCTAAGGCCAGGCGCTTGCAGCGCTCCGAATATGCCAACTCGCCCAGGCGGCGGTAGCTTTCGAACTCGGGTCCATTCAAGTTCGGCTGAAGGTACGGCATCAGCATACCGTCGGCGCCAGGCCCGTTGCCCAGGCGAAATTGCAGGCCAAAGTCATTGCGAATGAAGACCAGTCTCCCGAAAACGCGATAGTTGCGTATCATCCACGGAGTCAGACACAAAAAGAAGATCAGCGAAGCCAGCACCACTCCCACCAGGGAGCGGCGGCCGTTTTTGTTCCGCCGATACCAGATCCAAAGTCCTGAGCACGGCAGGAACGACAGCATCGAAGGATTCGACCATCCGGCCAGGCCCCACAATGTGCCGAATAGAGCCCATCCCTTCCAGCCGTCCCATTCCTCCATCTTGAGCGAGATTAGAAAAATGCATGCCAGCAGGAACGGAGAGAGAGTTGTGTCCCATATCCAATGGATCGACCAGTACATGGCGTAGGGATTCAAGGCCCACGTCCACCCAGCCCACTGAGCGAGCTTTGCGCCTATGAACCGCCGTGCAATAAAGAAAATGGGAATGCAGGTCAGCGCCGTGAACAGGCTGTTGATCGACAGCAATACCCACGCGGAAGCCAGCGAATAAATTCCGAATACCTTGAACACACCGCCGATCAAAAAGGGATAGAGGGGTGGTTCCCAGGCGCTTGAACCGGTGGAATCGCCGTAGGGACTGGCAAAGCCGCGGCCTTCGGCGATCGACTGGCCGATGCGGCCCATCTCCCATCCGAACTCGAAATGATCGTTGGTGGTGCGGATGCGGTATTGCTTGAGCAGACCGATGGCGAATATCTGCAGTGCGAGAGAGATCACGACCATCCAGGCCAGTGAAGCCCGGGTGTGCGCAGCCGTCGGCGGTGGGAGGAGACGGTTCGGAAGTGCGGGAGTTGAATTCAACGGGATTGCAGCGAAAAGGCACCAACCTAACGAGCGAACTCATGCAACGCAACCAGGAATATCATATTCTGCCATCATACGGTTGCCTCTGCGTCCTCCGCGGATGTTCTCTGCGCTCTCAGCATTTTAAGATTTTAGCGAACCGCGGACAAAGTTTTAAATCGCTGAGGCCGCGGAGAACATCCGCAGAGTGCGCAGAGAAAGGCCCGATAAGTCGAACTGGGACGTTACCGGCCGGAGTCTCCCGTTGACAATCTCACTTATCTCCCTTAGCATCAATCACTTGATGGCATGTGTGATTCCGCCGCCCCGGAGAGCCACCCGTGATTAAGCTGGATATCATCAACGAAGTGGTAAACAAGACAGGAATCACCAAAACGAAAGCTGAACTCGCAGTGGAAACTGTGTTCGAGAGCATGAAAAATGCGCTCGGCAAGGGCGATCGTATTGAGCTGCGTGGCTTTGGGGTGTTCAATGTGCGCCCGCGCAAAACCGGTATCGGACGCAATCCGCGCACCGGGGCGGAAGTATCCATCCCTCCCGGCAAGGCGGTGCGCTTTAAGCCCGGCAAGGAGTTGCAGTCGATCGACTGATCCGGTGCTGAACTTGCTTGTCGGGGATAGGTTTCCTGCCGAGCTGCCATCTCGACAATCGTATTCCGCAAGCTTCGAATTCAGATGTCTGATCTCACTCCCCCGCTATTCCCGACCGCCGAATTCGACCGCCCCATCGAAGTATTCGTCGTTCACCCAACCAGGCAGCGGTATTGGATCCACATCCTGCTGCTGCTGGCGACCATTTTTACTACGCTGGTGGTGGGCGCGCGCATGGAATTTAATTTCCTGCATCACCTGCCGCCGCTGTACATCGGGAACGACAGTTTATCGATCTTTCCGTTAGTGTGGGCCCTGCATGCTTCTCATCTCGCGCTGGGGATACCTTTCTCCTTCGCGCTGATGACGATTCTGCTGGCGCATGAGATGGGGCACTACGTTTACTGCCTTCGCTATGGGGTGCGTGCCACGCTGCCCTTCTTCATACCCTTCCCGACCTTGTTCGGGACGATGGGAGCATTCATTCGCATCCGCGCTCCGATTCGTTCGCGGGCGGCATTGTTTGATATCGGCATCGCCGGACCGATCGCGGGATTTGTGGTGGCCGTGGTAATGCTATTTTTTTCTCTCGGTTTGTCGGAGCCAACTGCGCCGGTATCGGCTCCATCGGCGGTTGATCTTGGGCTTCCGGCAATCTTCTACGTGCTGCGCTGGCTGCTCATCATCGCCGCGCCGGCGCACGCAGTTGTTGCGCTGCCCCTCAGCCGCGTTTACCTCCATCCCGTGGCGGTTGCGGCGTGGGTGGGAATGTTTGCCACCGCGCTGAACCTTCTGCCTGGCGGCCAACTCGATGGCGGCCACATCGTCTTCGCTCTCGCGCCGAGGGCGCACCGCCTGGTCTCACGGCTGACGATACTTATTCTCGTGCCGCTGGCTTACTTCGCGTGGTCAGGCTGGCTGTTGTGGTCGATCTTGCTGGCGCTGAGTGGGATGCGGCATCCGGTGGTCCCAGAGCGTCCGCCTGTAACCGGCTCACGCCGGCGGCTAGCGCTGGTCGCTCTCGCCATGCTGGCCCTCACCTGGACGCCCAAGCCCATACGAGATAGTTCCGTGCCGGAACTGATAAAGCAGTTTCGTTCAGGCCAATAAGACTTTGTGGCAAAGCACGGAGGTCTATCGAAGCCGGGTAACGGAATTTTTCTTGCCGCAAGACGACTCGTATGCGGCTACGACTACCCACGCTATTCGCTTCGGGTCGCGGGAAAAGAAGGATAGTAAGTACGGACGGCTTACCACGACCATATATGTGGAAGTGGCTCCGGTCGGCTTCCATTCGTACACCATTCGTCCTTGGGCCTGCCTTGTCTCCTTGATTCCGGCTAACGACGATTCCTCGACGTGCGCAAACTTGGCAAGCGCATTGGATGCAACATGCTGAGGGTCATCGAAAACCCAGTCGTGTTGGCCAAGGTCGGCCTGATGTTGGGCTTGAATCAAACCGTTTTCTGGCTGGATGGGGGTCAGTAAGCGATAACCACATCCTGCCTTATCGATGTCGGGTTGGTCGGGAGATGCGCCGTAATCCAGGTCGTCACGGTCTTGGGGATCCACGGACTTAACCTCTTGAATAGCGAGCAGACTGCAACAGCCCATGTGCCCGTAGCCGCCCCAAGAAGTAGCTTTCGAATAGTGCACCAGTTGCCCAGCAAAAAATCGCCCCACCAGGGTCGCATGCGCGATTGACCCATACCTCTCCGACCGAAACGGCGGCTGGACCGCTTTATCGAACTGGCTGAACTGGTCGTTTTCTATTAGCGGTATCGGTACTTTTTCAATTTCAAGTTCTGTAGGGCGATGTCTGTCAGGGGTCACCCCGCAACAGTACATGGTGCCAGACTTGGACTTGTCGCCATATTCAAGCCAAACGGCCGGCCATGATGAACAAGTGGGGTCGAACAACGTGAAATCTTCAAAACCGTGCGACACGAATGCGGTGACTTCAATCAACTTGTGGTTGTAATCGGGCGGATTGCTCTTGAGTTGGCACACCGTCACCCTCGCGGGCTCCTCACACGAGGCGACTGCAACTGAGCAGACGACAACAACGAACCCCTGACGGGCGAGGACCGCGTCTGTGTCGACAACCCAGATCTCTCGCCCCATAGGGCACAACTGCGACGGTGAACCTGGGAATACCTCATCGGCGCGGAACAGGCTTTTCGCAGTAACCGAGATGGGCACGCCTGGTCGGAAAACCTGTCTCGGGGGATGAGATACAAGCACGTGGAAATCAGGACGAGCAAGAGGAAGTATTCAGCTACAGCAGACGACGCAGGATCACCCGTCGGGCGATGACGGATCGAGCGTTGCAGGAGTTGTCGCCATGGTTCGATCAGTTGTATGCCCAGACGGGACGGCCGGTCGATTCCGCCGGAGCAACTGCTGCGGGGGCTGATTCTGCAGGCGCTATACACCATGCGGAGCGAGCGGCAGTTGATGGATCAGATCGACGGCAACTGGCGCTATCGCTGGTTTGTGGGGCTGAAGCTGGACGAAGCGGTGTGGGATGTGACGGTGTTCACCAAGAACCGGGACCGGCTGCTGCGGGGAGAAGTGTCGCAGAAGTTTTTCGAGCGGGTGCAGGCGCAGGCCGCAGCCGCGGGCTTGCTGGATGACGAGCACTTCACGGTGGACGGCACCTTGCTGGAAGCCTGGGCCAGCCGCGAGAGCTTCGAGCCGAAGCCGAATCCGCCGCAACGCGGCAGCGGCATACGAGGGCGGAAACTGTTGCGCGATCTGCGCGAGAGCAAAACGGATCCGGAAGCACGACTGTACCGGAAGAGTTCGTCGGGGCTGGCGAAGCCCAGTTATTTAGGGCACGTAGTGACGGAGAACAAGAACGGATTGATTGTGCAGTCCTGTGTGACGGAGGCGGGGCGGAGGGCGGAGTTAGACGCCGCCTTGGCCATGCTCAAGGCCTTGGGGCCGCGCCCGGGGGAGATCACCGTAGCCGCCGACAAGGGCTACCAGGATGAGAAATGCATCCGCGGCATGCGCGCGCTGGGGGTGGTTCCGTTGGTGGCCGAGTTTAAGGCGTCGAAGAACTGGAAGAACTGGCTGAGCCCGGCGGAGCGCCAGCATCCCGGCTTCGCCAGCAGCCAGCGCATCCGACGGCGGGTGGAGAAAGTGTTCAGCTGGATCAAGACGGTGGCGGGATTGCGCCAGACCAAACTGCGCGGACGGAGGCGGGTCGATTGGCTGTTTCGGCTCACCGCCGCCGCCCACAATCTGGTGCGGATGGTGAAACTTCTGCCGGCGGGGTAGTGCCCAGGCCGGAGTGTCTGCAAAACACTCCGCCGAACGGGCCAAGGGGCAATGTAAGCCGATAACGAGCTTCCAAAACACCTTGGGGACAAGGCCGGCAAGCGAATAACCGAGTTTTTCCGCAACCACGTAAAGGCGTGCCCTGATACGAACCTCTGGCAGGCGAGGGGTGCCAGCCACGGAGCTTCGCTCCGCGGACAGCCGAGGCGGCTGTCCCCACGTTTTGTTCTACGGCCTAATCCTCCACCATCCTGGCTGTCATCTCCTGCGCGGGTTCTCCGCCTACGGCGGTTTGGGCAATAATCAGCTGCTGCGCTTCCACTCTGACCTTCGGCAAATGCCGCGCAAACAGAGCCGCGCCGCCGAGCGCCGCGACCGCTCCCATAGCCACCGTGAGCGGGGCTCCCAGCCGGTCCGCCAAAGCCCCGCCGAGCAATGCGCCGAAAGGCGCAAGACCCATAAACATCATCGAGTACACCGCCATCATGCGCCCGCGCAGGTGGTCCGGCACCATCACCTGGATCAGCGTATTAGAGGACGACATCTGCAGCATCATGCAAAAGCCTACCGGCAACAACAGCGCCGCCGACAACCAGAACACGCGCGAGAAGGAAAACAGCACCAGGCTAATGCCGAATCCGGCGCAGGAGAACGCTACCCAGCGCCCCAGTCCTTTCACCCCGCTGCGCGCCGCCAGAGTGAGCGCGCCCACTAACGCTCCCACTCCGGTTGCGCCCATCAGAATTCCCAGTCCGCGGGCGCCGCTATGCAGGATTCTGTCGGCAAAGATGGGCATGAGCACGGTGTAGGGCATGGCGACCAGGCTCACCAATGCCAGCAATAGCAGCAACGCCCGGATGAGCCGGGCGTGCCAGGCGAAGCGGAAGCCTTCGATGATATGCGCCAAGGGCGAAGCCGACGGCGCAATGTAATTTGGGCGTGGCACTCGCATCATTAGCAGCCCGGCAATCACTGCGATGTAACTGATTCCATTGGCAAAGAAGCACCAGCCTTCACCGATTTTTGCCACCAGGATTCCGGCGATCGCCGGCCCGATAATCCGCGCGGCGTTGAACATGGAAGAATTCAGCGCGATGGCGTTCATCAGGGATTCCTTGCCCACCATGTCGACCAGGAACGATTGCCGCCCGGGAATATCGAACGCATTGACCACGCCGAGCAACGCCGCCAGCACGAACACGTGCCACACTTGCACCACTCCAGCCAGCGTGAGAGCCGCGAGAATCAGCGCCGGGATCATCGACGCCACCTGCGTTGCAATCACTACACGATGTCGATTGTTGCGGTCGGCCACGATTCCGCCAAGCGGGGCAATCAGAAACACCGGGAACTGGCTCGCGAAGCCCACCAATCCCAACAGCAGCGAAGACCCGGTCATGCGGTACACCAACCAAGCCTCGGCTACGCTCTGCATCCAGGTGCCGATCAGAGATATCAGTTGTCCGCTGAAGAAAAGCTGGAAGTTGCGATGCTCTAGCGCGCGGAGAGTCACGGGAAGCCGCGTTGAACCAGGCGTCGGGGATGCACCATGATCGAGTACCTCGCTGCTGGTCTTTGAAATTCCCGAGTCCGCCACTCTCAACCCACTTTCCGATTGACTTTTACACATTACCTCGATGCGGTTCCGCCCCTGCGTTTTCCCAACTTGGTCCGATCTTCTCCAGTCACCAATTTGTCAACTTCTCACGTCCGGCAACCTGGGGTAGAGTCTTATTAGCGCCACGTCGGAATTTGACGGACCACGAGCTGGCGATTCATTGCTCAGTTCAGTATAGAGGCAATGCAAGCGACAGCGAGTTCATGGGGATGCGGCCCAGTACACGCGCCCTAAGTTTTGCTTTCTGTACTAGGTTCCATCGAAGTGTCACTCCCAGTCTCCGCGGTTCAAGGGAGTGAAATTCTGGCCCTCGGAGGAACTATGCACGACGAACCGGTTCGCATCGAGCGTCGTTCAACGCAACGCTTCGGGTTCAATCTGCTGGTTACGATTCGTTTGGCTGGCAGCGATCGCGAAGCCTGCGGCGTCACCCAGAACTTGAGCGCGAGGGGAGCGTTTTTCTACACGGATTTCCCGCTTTCGGTGGGAGACGCTGTGGAAATCACGCTGGTTATGCCGTCCGAGATCACGCTCACCGAGAAGATGCCGGTTCGCTGCCGTGGCCGGGTGATGCGCGTAGCTCCCCCGGCGGGTGGTAACGCGTGCGGCGTAGCTGTGCGCCTGGAAGGTTACGAATTTCTGCCGGAAGCGGAGGTCGCCGCCAAGGGTACAGGAGCTTTCGAGAGAGTGTCCGGCTTGCACGAGCAACCCGAGGCAGACGATATTGGTATGACGGCTCACGTTTTTCATCCCCGGGTCGCGTTGCGTCCTTGAGCGCGTCCGGCTTGTAAATTTTCCCCTCCCCTCACATCCCTTACGGGACGCGGCTTTTGCTGAACATTGCCACTTTGCAATCGAGCTGGTTTTGCATAGAATAGGACTTCGCGGCGTTTCAGTCTCAGTCGCGTGATCTTGTTTGTGCAGCCAATTTTTTTCCTTCTTCCGATTTTGATTTCAGGTCAGTCTTGAAGTTGGCCTCTTTATCGCGGCTACGGGGTACTAAAGTCACTTGGCGCAATCTTTCTCTATTCTTAACATGCTGATACGAGGTAACCAGTGAGGACCGAGCCATGCCCGGCATAGCCGCTGCAATTCTGACCGAGGACAAAGAAAGACTTGCCGTGCTCGGCAGCCGCGTGGAGGCTAGCCAGGTTGCCCAAGCGGTCTACAGCCACCTGGGTTTTCCCACGAGTGCGACCGATCCTGTATTGCGGCAGATCCAGGATGTGCGGGCGGAAGTCGTTCTGGTGGATATCGATCCTACGGCGGAGTCGCGCGCCCTCAATACAATCGAAGTAATTCGCAGTTCGACCAATGACATCGCTTTGTTTGCGGTCGGCGAGTTGAATCATCCCGCCACCATCGTGGCCTGCATGCGCGCGGGCGCCACAGAATATCTGGAGCGCAACGCATCCGCGCAAGCCATCGCCGAAGCCTTCACTCGCTATGCCGCAACCCTCAGCAAGACTCGCGCCTCCTCTGCCGGACGCGCCCGGGTGTTTACGGTCAGCAACGCCAAGGGCGGCGCGGGCGCGACCACCGTCGCGGTAAATACTGCCATCGCCTTGCAGGAGACTCATGGCGAAGTCCTTCTGGTGGATTTTGCTCCCCTCGGCCACTGCGCTCTTCACTTGAACGCTCGCCCGCAATTTGGTGTATTCGATGCGTTGCAGAATCTGCACCGGCTGGATTCTTCTTTGCTGGAAGGTTTGATGACTCCGTGCAAAGGAGGCTTGAAACTCCTGGCAGCTCCGCAGCAGCCGTTCGCGCTGGAGCCGACGGCCGCCGAACTGGCCCGCCTCTTTGACCTTCTGGTGGCGCATTTCCGTTATGTCGTGGTGGACTGCTCCGGCCGCGTGGATAAAATTGCGCGCCTGCTGTGTGAACTTTCCAACGCGTTCCTGCTGGTTACTCAGGCCGATGTAGTTTCTCTGTGGAGCGCGGGGCGCATCCGGCCGTTCCTCGAAGAGGGCGCCAGCCGCGACCGTGTGCGTCTGGTGTTGAATCGCTACAAGAAGATTCCAGGATTCTCCGACGAAGACGTCGAAAAAGCCACAGACTGCCGCCTGCTGTGGAAACTGCCCAACAACTATCAAGCGACCGCTCCGGCTATCGACAAAGGCGTGCCGGTCGCGCTACAGGACAGCAATGATATCGGGCGCTCGTTCCGTTCGCTGGCCACCCTCCTCACTGAGGCTACCGTGAGTTCGGAAGGCGCTCTGGATCTGGTCTATCAGCACGACAAGGCCGATCGCAGAAAAAAGTCCCCAGGCGGGCTGCTGATTTCACCGCTGAGAGCGAATCAGTAAGAGCAGCACTTAGCACTTGGCATTTAGCACTTAGCCTCGGCCCTTAGCTATAAGGGCCTTTCCACCTTGAACAATAGCCTTTTTTCTGTGCCTCTAGATTGGGCGCTGCAGGACTATTTGCTAAATGCTAAGTGCCAAGTGCTAGTTGCCAGCTTTCGCCGCCTTCGCTTCCACCGGCGCATACACGGCGGAATTGGTGCAGACTTCGTAGTACCAGCGATCAGTCCAGCGTTGCAGAGAGAGGTCGCTGGAATCGATCTGCGCGATGCGGCTGGCCCTCACCACGATCTTGCGGAAAATATCGTTGCCCACAGCCACCAAGCCGGCGTGCAGGCGGTAGCCTTCGCTGCCCCACAACTCAGGCAGTTCCACCCGGCAAGGCTCGAGCGAAATCTCCTGCTCCAGGCGGCGGAAGGCGGCTTCATTCATCCGGATGCCGCTCACGTTGTAATTCATGATGAACTCATCCGGGCTCTCTCCGGTCTGTGCATCTCCACCGGTTTGAAATACGTATACGTTGAAGGGACTGCCCATATGGCCAATGCTCTTGCGCGCCCGCTTATTGCAGGAAGCCAGGCGGTCGCTTTCGTTCAGCGCGTCGGAAATCATGATGCGGTCTTCGCCATCCAGCAAATACATAGGAGCGGAATCCTGGAATGAAATGCCGACTCCCAGTTCCAGAGTCGGCAGCCCGGCCCGCTCCAGCAAACGGTTGTAACCGCGCACGATTTCGATCATCTCCCTGGCCAATACGCAGGCTCGGCCCACTGCCAGACTGGCTTCGCCCTTGCGTTCCAGCATAGCCAGAATGATGGCGTCGCCTTCGAGAAACACTTTGCTGGCCCCGTACTTGGACAGCAGCTTGTTCACCGGATCGTAGAAATTCAAGCTGAAATAGGAGGCCGGGTTCAGTCCCCGCTCCAGCAGCGAGCGGGTCAGCCGCGATGAGTCGCGCACGTCCGCCTTGAGAATCACATGCCGCTGAACTTTCTCCTCCATCGGCTTGTGCTCTTCGGGCAGCAGGAACTCGTACAGCGTGCTGTTCATGGCGGAGAGTTCCCGCATCTTGTCGTTGCCGATGAGGTTGGCGCTGTCCAGCGCTTCGTTCAAGGCTTCCAGCCGGCGGCGGTCGCGATGGTAGCGCATGAAGTCGCGGAGAAAGCGGGCGGCGATTTTGCACTTCTCCTCCGCCCCGTAGCGGCTTTCGGTTCTTTGCACGGCAGCCCGGAAGTTGTCCGGCGAGAGCTTGCCGTGCTCGATCAGTTTCTCCACCCGGTCGCGTTCCTCTCGTGAGATCAGTGCGTTCTTTAGCTGCTGCGCGTTGATGCGCGGCGAGTACTCCGCCAGCAGCGGCACCACTTCGTAGGATGCCACCATGTGATCGGTCACGCCTTCGCGGTCCAGCATATCCACCCAGGCGTCGAGGCGCACTTGTTGGGAACGCTTTTGAGGCGTGGAATCTTCCGGACTCCCGGTGCCGACCAGTTCGGCGGCATTTTCCGGTACATTGAGCCAGCCATCGAGCGCGGCATCATCGTTCGACTCGGAGCCTATCTCCAGCGACTGCAGAAAATCGCAGGTCACCCGGCGAACGTTGGCAAAAGTGTCGGGGTCGCGGTCGAAGTGTCCCAACATGACGTAGTGCTCGGCGTTCAAGTAGGCGTCGCGGCCGTCTTCGGTGAAGATCAGGGGATTCAGAAAGAGCCGGTACTCCGTTTCTCCTCGGGTGCCGAACAGCGAACGCCGCATGCGGGCCAGATTCCCGCGCTCGATTTCCCGCAAGGTGTGAAACAGTTCCTGCCCGGTCTTGCGCAGAATGATTTTCTTCGATACCTGGAACTTCGCCACGCGCTCGCGGTATTCGATCGCCTTCTCTACTCGGAGGCCCTCGTAGTTGCGCAGCATGCGGCGGCAGCGCTCCAGCATCAGGCTGAACTGGGCATCGAGTTCGACCCGCAGGAATTTGACGATCGCCACCCGCGCCAAAATGTCCACCGAAAGATTTTCCGCGGCTTTGGCCCGGTTCAGGGCCTCGATGTGCAGCTCAGTCAGCAGCGGTTTGAGTTCACCGTTTTCCCGTTTGAGAGGAGCGGCGGGTGCCGATTTTTGGCCGACGAAGTAGTTGGCCCGCACCTGCGTTTGAGCCCGCTCCCGATCTGCGATCTCCGCTGCCAGAGGGCCTTCCACATCTCCGTGCCGCGCAATCAGGCGGGCAATGTGCAACCGCACCTGTTCGACGAACTGGCGGCTGAGATGAACGTCGTGCCGCAGATTATCGACGCCCAGTTGCAGCCCTTCCAGAGACAGTGCGGGCGTATAGCTGGTAAGGAACGGCGGTTCCAGCCCTTCTTTGATGCGTCCGAGCCTGAGAATGGGAATGCGTGGCATGGTGCTGCGCTTAAGCTAGAGCTCCAGGAGCAGAGGGGAGAAATCGCGAGGCGTCTATCGCAGGATTTGTACAGACACACCTGTGACCCGGCATCTGTTCTCCCGAAACGCCTGATGTTGGCTGCTCTTCCGGAGCGTAGCACGCAGCCCAGCGCGGAGACAGGTTACCCAAGTTACCGGGCACGGAAGGGAAACTTTTAGGAAGGAGATCTTATCGGCTGGATTGGCGTTACGGCTTGTCGAGTCCATAATGTGTTGCCGTGATGTGCTTATAATGAAGGGACAGCTAAAGGCGCTCTTTCCAGTATCCGGGTTTTCGCTTGTTGTGAGCCACGGCTACGATGCTCAATACATCGGGATCATCCAGGTAGACGATGGAGAACGGAAAGCGGTGAAGCACGAACCGCCGGGTTCCATACAAATACTTCGGCGAACGCCTCGGTGATTGTAGGACGACTTCAAGAGCGTCCAAGACATCAGCGAGAAACTCGGCGCTCGCATCGACACTGCGTCGTAAGTACCAGTCGTCCGCAGCCTCGATTTCCTGCCAGGCTCGCGGGTCGAGGCGATACGGCCTACTTCTTTCCATTGCGAAGTCGAGCCGCCAGACGCCGCCGTACCTGCTCGTAGGGTATGGTTTTGACTTTACCGGAGCGAATATCATCGACCCGGTGTTTAATCTCTGCCGCCCAGGCCTCTTCTACTCCTTCTTCCGCTGGCCCGTCGTCGAGGCTCTCAATCAAGCGGTCGATTAGGAGACCGCGATCTTGCGTAGATAGCGCGAGTGCTTTCTCCAGCACTTCGGAAACTTGTGGCGACATCTGTCCCATGACCACCTCACGTACTCATTCTATCGCGCGATATCTGTGACTCAAGCTTTCTGCTACCTAAACTATCAGAGGTCATTTTCTCTGCGTGCTATGTGGATGTTTCTCTGCGTCCTCAGCGCTTTAAGGTTTTGGGGAAGCTCGAAAGGCAAAATCTTAAATCGCTGAGATCGCAGAGAACAGCCGCGGAGGACGCAGAGGAAACCGTGGGAGGGCGCCGACCCTCTCACACTTTCAGGAAAATCCCCTTACGATACAGCACCCACATTGCAACCCAGCAGAAAAGCACGTAAGCCAGCGCATATAGCAGAGACGCATTCGCCGGATTGGCAAGTCCCACGAAGAAGCGCTCGTATATCGCCCCTTGCCAGCTGTCCACCTGTCCGTTGGCTAGATGCACTTGCATACTGTAAAGGAGGCCGGCCAGCATCTCGGCGAAAACGTATGCTGCAATGGCGTTTTTCCCGAAGACTAGAAATGGCTTCGTCCATGCCCCCCGCCACTGTTTGAGATCCAGCACCCAGTAACAGAGCGCGAGACAAAGCAGCGCTAAACCAGCAGTGAAGAGCACGAAGGAACTGGTCCATAGCTTCTTGTTGATGGGAAACCAGATGTCAACAATCTTTCCGGCCACAACACAAGCCACGCCAAATACCGCCATGCCCACCGCTTTGGCTCGTAATCCACGTTCAGAGCGCAGCCATTGCCCGGTGAGCAAGCCCAGCAAGCTGGTCGCGACGGCGGGAATGGTGCTCAATACGCCTTCCGGATCGCGCGTGACCTCATACAAGTGTCCGAATAGAAGTTTGCGATCCAGCCACGCCACTATGTTGCGGTCGGGGTCGAGGATCGGCATGTCGTGTGTCGGCACGCCAAACCCCGGCACCGGAACATACCGCATGAGAATCCAATAACCGGCCAGGCAGGCCACAATCGTAATAATCTGAGTTCGTTTTCCGGCCCATAGGGCCAGCGCTGCGGAAATCACATAACAGATGGCAATACGCTGCAGCACCCCATACACGCGCCAACTATGCAAATGATAGTGATTGGGAAAACCATTCAAGAACATGCCGAGCGCGAACAGAACCAGACCACGCCACAGAACGTGCGTCATGAGGTTGGACTTAGAATCGCCCCGGTCGGCGCGAGAGCTGAGAGAAAACGCCATGGCCACGCCGACGATGAACAAGAAGAAGGGAAACACCAGGTCGGTAGGTGTCCAGCCGTTCCACTTTGAGTGCTGCAGCGGCCAATAGGCTGATCGTTCGTTGCCGGCGTCGTTCACCAGAATCATCATCGCGATGGTCGCGCCGCGAAACACATCGAGCGACATCAATCGGGATGATGTTGTTGGGACGGGCGCCGCCGATTGCTTCCGCACCACTTCGCTCGGCAATGTGGTTGCCATGAAATCGCCCCCGACGTTAAGGTCTCGTATCCAGTGGGTGCTTGGCCTTCTCGAAGAATTCGTTTTGCAGTTGCAGACTGGTTTGGTCTGCCTTGACGCCGCGAATCGCACTTACAATGGCTGCAACCCAGGCGTTCATCCTGTACTCTCCCAATTCGCGCGTAGCCGCCGAACCATCCCCGGAATAGTGATTGGGGAAACGAGCATACCACCAGATCGCGGTGTAGAGATTGCCCGGTAACTTAAGCCGAGCCTGATCTGCGCCGGACTCTTTGTTGGCGCGGTCCAGGTGCACAAGATCCGGACGGGAGATCAGCATAGTCGAGGTTTCCGTCTCTCCAGCATGCATGTCCACCGAGGTTTTCACCGGAGGTCCGCCGGGT
Source organism: uncultured Acidobacteriaceae bacterium (assembly GCA_963735545.1). Taxonomy (GTDB): domain Bacteria; phylum Acidobacteriota; class Terriglobia; order Terriglobales; family Acidobacteriaceae; genus PALSA-270. Next base: position 101,421 of record CAVTLU010000011.1, on the reverse strand, counting down.
GGAGGCTGGACGAGTCCCAGAACATACACCACGTAGTCGTGCGGCTTTTCCAACTGCGACTGGGCAAAAAACGGAAGCAGGTGTTCGTTGCCGCCATGGCCGTTCACGATGATCACTTTCTTGCAGCCGTTGCGCGCCATCTCGTCGGTGGTTTCCTGGAGCAATTCCATCTGCAAGTGCGCGCTGTAAGCAATGGTGCCGGGCTCGTGCTTGGCCTCGAAAATCTGGCCGAAGTAGTATTCGGGAAACACCACCGCGTATTCCTGCTGGGTCGCCGCCAACACCGCATGGCGGACGTCCAGAAGGTCGGTGCCCAGCGGGAGATGCGGGCCATGCTTTTCCAGAATGCCGAAGGGGAGCACGCAAGCGCCCTGCGCTTGTTGGATTCCGCTGCGGAAATCTTCCGCTGTCAGTTCTTCCCACTGCACCGAGAGTTTTGCCTGCGGCCAAGCGGCCGCGGTCAAGAGCAGCAAGATAGCCAATGCCAGGAGCGTCTTGCGCATCAATTTATTCTCCCGGCGGCGAATTGTAGCACTCCCAACGCCGCAAACGTAGCGGTTCACGGGCGTTCACGCCAGTGCAGATGACCTCGATGTTACTTCGGTGACTGCGCGTCGAGCTGATGCCCGGTTTATGATCCTGGTGGGCCCCGCCTCTTCATGAAGAAACTCAAATTCGTTGTTTCGCTCACCACTAACGACAACGATTATCAGATGGAACAAGCCGCGGCAGCCGAGGAAGCCGCAATGCGCCTCGGCGTGGACGCGCAAATCCTTTACGCAGATAACGACAGCGTTCTGCAAAGCCAGCAATTGCTCCGCGCCATACAGTCGCCCGCCGATGGCATCCCAGATGGAATCATCTTCGAGCCGGTGGGTGGCACTGCGCTGCCGCAGGTGGCACGCGCCGCGGTGAGCGCGGGAGTTGCATTGGTAGTTCTGAACCGCGACGTTGAATATGTCGCCGAACTCCGGCAAAAGCAGCGTGCCCCGATCTTTGCCGTTACCTCCGACCACGCGGAAATCGGCCGTATTCAGGGACAGCAGGTCGCCGCTCTGCTGCCGGATGGCGGAACGGTGCTTTACATTCAAGGGCCCTCAGACAGCCTTGCGGCCAAGCAGCGCACTGACGGCATGTACGACACCAAGCCCGCCGATGTGCAAGTGAAACTCCTGAAGGGACAGTGGACCGAGGCGAGCGCGCGTCACGTCATTAGTTCATGGCTGCGTTTGTCCACTTCGCGGAAAAGCCGTATGGATGTTATCGCCGCTCAGAATGACGCCATGGCGGCGGGCGCAAGAAAGGCGTTTCAGGATTTGCCCGAGGAAGCATCTCGCGAGCGGTGGCTGAGCCTGCCATTCATCGGCGTCGACGGCTTGGCCAGCACCGGCCTCGCCTGGGTGAAGCAGGGATTTCTGGCGGCGACGGTGGTCGTTCCCCCGAATACCGGGCAAGCCTTAGAGATGCTGATCAAAGCGATTCAGGGCGCGCCCGCGCCACCGGATCGCACTCTGACGGTTCCCGTATCTTTTCCACCGACCGATCAACTGGCCGCCCCGACGCAAACTGCCCGAGCCTTGTCCGCGGCACGAGGGTGAGCTAGCCCAGCACTTAGCACTTGGCATTTAGCCGTCGCATGGCCGATCTGGGAGCTGTTATTTCAGCTTTACGAAGAGCAAGACAAAGATTGCCCACACGCCGACGGTTGCCGGAAATTGCGCCAGTTGGGCGTCGTGCAGCGGGCCTCCTTTGGGAAGCGCATACGTTAGCAGAAGCATAGCGAAAGCAGTCAGCACTCCGAGAATCAGTTTGGATTTCCAGTTCATGTTTTTCCCCTCGCATTGCCCGCCCATCTAGTTATCTGGCGCGGGCTACCCCGAATTCAGCGCACGGAGTATATCCCAAGGGGATCGAGGCGCGGCAGAATTGCGCCGCCCGACTGCATGGGCGAATCGGCGAGAGCTTATGCGTCGCGATGAACCGTTTCCATGGAAAACGCCGGCAGGCAAACCGCGATGTACTCGGCGCCGCCTTCGAACGGGGTCAGATACTGCACCCACTCGCCGCGATGAGCCACCACGGCTTGCCCTGCGGTGACGTCCAACTCTCCGCCTTTGTGCCGCACGCGGACCGTGCCTTTCAGCACCAGGGTGAACTCGTCGAACTCCGGAGATTGGCCGGGCTCTTCCCATCCTTGCGGGCTGCGCATGTGGGCGACGCTCAGAGATGTGGTCTTGCTGTTGACGCGTCCGATGTACTCGTCGATGAGCTTAGGTTTGTTTCCTGCGGCCTGAATGCGAGTTGGCTGTGCTACCAGTGTCGGCATGAGTCCTTCCTCGGATGATTTGGGACGAAGGGATACTCTACAGGCAGGAAGCGGGTCTGGGAAATAGTGCCGCAGGTAGTACCAAGCTGACTGATTCTGCGACTTTGCGTTCTTTGCGGCTTTTCTTTGCGTTCTTTGCGGTTAGAGGCTTTCTCTCGTCCTCCGCTCAAAAGCTTCAACCGCAAAGTTCGCAAAGAAGAGCCCGCAAAGGGCGCAAAGAAAACCAGAGCCAACAAATTAGGCAGCGAGCAAACTATTGAGTGTCGCTGCCTCTTCTCAGGTGTGAAACTGGAATGTCCGTTGCCGTCGAGGCTGAAGCTGCCAAGGGCGAAAACGATTGCAGTGCGAACTGCGATGAACTACCTCCTGCCGTGGCCGTTCCCAGAACAATAACTGGTCCTTGAACTCCGCCCGACGATGGCTGAACGCTTGCGATGCCGTTCACGTCGGATGGCACCGAGATCTGCGATGACGCAAGGATGACGGGCATCGGGATGCTGGTGATGCCAGTGTCGCCGATCCACACTACCGGAAGTCCCTGGGGCGCGCGGGCCACCAGTGACTGAAACGCAACGCCCGCCCCCAGGACGGGATGCGCGGGAATCGCCTGATCGGTGACTTCCACGGACACCGGCTGAAAGTTCTGGGTGGTAACGACGACTTGCAGGCTGCCGGCAACCGGCTGCAACCGCAACGCAGAGGAGGGCACGGCAGTGGCGTTGAAGATAAGGCAGGGGGAGTCGACCGGCTGATTCTGCACGCAGGCGCTGACCTGAAGATCTCCCGCGAGCGAGGAGATTTGCAGCGTCGAGGTAGCGTAGCCGTTGGCATCGGTCATGACAGACGAAACACTGAGCAGAGCGGAGCCTTTCTGCACCCGGTAATTGATGGTGCGGCCGGGGAGTGGAGTGCCGTTCGACAACACCCGTCCGGTAAGTGGAAGGCCGAGGGTGGCGCCTTGGGCGATCCATGTGGATTGTGGCGCCAGCGCGATGTCCAGCGCGGAGGCGATGCCGCTCAACGTCGTCTGAGCCGTCGCCGGAGGATTGTATGAGGCCGGCGCCAGCTCCGCCGAGAACGTGACCGCTGCGTTCGCGAGCATCGTCACACGGGTGGAAGCCTGTCCGCTCTGGTCACTGAATACGGTGCAAGCGCTGGCCCCGCCACAGGCTGCCAGAGCCGCTGGGGGTGAAGTTGTAAAGAAAACGCTCGCGCCTGCGACTGGAGTCGTTCCGTCGGGGGCCAGAACCTTTACTGCGACGGGGTTGGGCAGGTCCCCGCCGACCGGCGCCTTTTGGCCTCCTCCTGAGACTATCTTGATCGTGTCATTCGGCCCCGCACCATACGTCAGTACGCCGGTCATGGTCGAGGTCCCGCCGGTCGCGGGGTCGCTGAGTGCGATGTCCTGCACTCCGTCTGCTACTCGTGGTGCGTTCACTAGAAACTGATTTGCGGAGAGCGCCAGCAGCGGGGCGGGCGCGCTTCCGATGCTGATGTTATCGCCCTGCCGGAAGCCCAGACCGCGGATGGCAATTGGCGTGGCTCCGGCCGCACTTGCCCGCACCGGGGCCACACTATCGCCGTAAAAGACGCGGCCGTGATAGCGAAAATCCGGGCGGCCGTCTCCACGGAAATCGGAGATACCGACACGGAAACTGGTGGAGGCATTGAGGGTCGCATCGAGCCGGGTCTCGCCGAAGCCGATAACGTTGAAGGCGCTCGGGGTGTTCGCCGTAGCCGGAGCAACCTCCGGAGTGGCCAGCGCCCACATCCCGACTACGGGCTGGGTTTTGGTCTGCGAGGGAGCGCCAGACTCATCCAGAGCGGTCGCCGAGACCGAAAGCGTGCGGTTCGCTTGCGCCGCAAACCAGAAGTAGTCGGCAGCGCCATAGGGGCTGAGCGACCCCGTCCAATCTCCTGCTGCAGGCACAGGTGCTGGCGCCGAGTAGGTGGTTGGCCCGTAGGAGTTCGCCGGCGAAATTGCGCTGCCCACCATCAGAATGTCCTGCTGCAAGTCCAGGCCTGGGCTCGCGGAGACGAATAGGCGTGTGTTGCCGGAAGGCTTAACCGGCATGATCTCATAGGGTCCCATGCCGTAAGACCACACCGGATCGGTTGCTTCTATGCTCAATTCGAACTGAGCGGTTGAGGCTCCGTTCGGAATCTGTAGTCCGGCGAGATCAAAGAATCCCTCCAGCGCGGGATCGTCGGAGCCGAAGCGGTCGATGGGCTGACCCGAGCTGTCGTTGAAACCCGTCACTGGATTGCCCGCAGTGCCGCGGAACAGGAAGCCGGAAACCGAAGCCGCAGCCCAGGTGCGTGAGGGGACGCCCGTCGTGGGATCGATCCAGCGAGCCACAACGTTGACACCTTGCATGGGCTGCGCCGGCTGCCCGCTGGAGTCGGCAAAATAGACGGTGCCATGAATGCGAACCGTATTGGCAGCAAAAATCTGTTTGCCGGGAAAGCTGGCCAGATTCTGCGCCGTCACCGGATAGAGCCGGGAGAGTGCGGCCTGGTCATCCATCTTGGGCTGGGTTGGATCAATGCCTGCGGGATAGCATTTGGCTATGGGAACGCAGGCGACGGGATCGACCGCGTGCATTAGTGGGAAGCCGGCATAGTCCGCAAGCGTGGGCGTGGGCTGGCCAGTGATTGCGTTCAAGTTCACTTGCGACCAATCGAGTCCCAACACGCGGCCCAGCACGCGCACCAGGTGGTATTTCATGTCGGGAAGCTGGGCTTGGGTTTGGGCGCAGTTTCCGTTCAGAATCACCAGCGCGTGCACGAGGTGAGCGTCGGCGCTAAGGTTGTCGGCTCCGCCAAAGACGCCGTTAGTGAAGCAGTAGAACGATTCGCTGGCCCCGTCGCCGAGCAGGGCATCGGTAACCGAACCGTCGGCGTCATACACGATGCTCACCGGTTGACCAACTGCGCTGGGTAGGATATCCGCAGGCATGCTGATTGGGCCGGCGCCGCTAGCCGCGACATTCGCCCCGCTGACATCTTCGGCGAGCTGCCCGGCGCGGGCAGCGAAGACTGCCGCGGTCGGGATGGAGGTCCAACGGCTAAAAGCGTCGGCAACAAAAGCGTCGGCGCTGGGACCGGGAAGCAGCGGGCTCAAACTCCCCTGATCCGTGTAGTAGCTGACTGCGCCCTGCGCCCACAGCACCGGCGTACCTTTTGTGCCCGGGTTGAAGGAGTTGACTCCAGCCACGTAGCTGGGCCCTCCGGCGCGAGATAGTTGACACAGAACAAGTAGGATCAGAATCCGGGAGGCCGGGTTACGGACTTGATAGCGCCTGGCGATTGCCACGGCTACTCTCTCCCCGCAAGTTGCAGGGCGCGCGCCAGCGCGCGGGGGCTCAGGCGAGTTCTGCCAAGAACGGTCTCCGGAAGTTTGCCGGATGAAACCGGTGCGGGGCGGGAGGTGGGCAACCGACCGGCGATCTGCGCCTGCTCCAGAACCACCTGTCCATTGCTATCGACCTCAAAGCGGCCCAGGCGGCCGCCGACCGGGCTGGTCAATCCCAGGCGGCTGGACCGATGAAGAAACAGCAGGAGCCGTTCCCCGGGATGATAACGATCGCCGGCATTCCACAATCCGGCCCATTCGCGAACGATCAGCATCTGCCCGGTCTCAACTCCGCGAATGGCTTCCTCCACGCGGAAGGTAATTTCCACAGTGGCCACGGCGCCGAAGTTGGGCGGGGCAACCGGCCTTACTCGGGTCACGGTCCCGGAAAAGATGTAGCCCGAGTCGCGCATCAACTGGCTCAGGTTGGGCACGGGGGGCAACGGAGCCGCGGGCTGCCGCTGGGCAAGCAGCGGTCCCGGCAATGCCATCAGCCAGACCAGAAAGACTTTCCGAAAAGACGCGGGCATAGCGAGCCTCAAGCTGAGGAATCGAGGCCAGCCTTTGACGGGGATCAGGTACCGATACTAGAGAGAAACATTAAAACGACGATACGGCATTGGTCACACTTCAATGTGACGGATGAACATTGGCGGATGGGCTGAGTTCATCTCCTGCCGGGCGAGGACGCCCGGCCCTCCATAACCAGGCGCTCCACCCGAGGATACGAAATCACGACTCTTGGGAATCCATCGCTTCGCGCGCCGACACCCGCCGGCCATGCTGAATGGCCGATAGATTCGCCCCGGTGAGCAGCAGCATTCCGGTTAGGAAGGCCCAGAACATCATGCTGACGGAGACGGCAAACGGGCCATAGACTTCCTGAAAGTTCAGCCTGGGAAGCGCCAAAATGTAAGCGTACTTCAGGGTTTCCGAAAGCAAGCCCATCACCACCGCGGTGGGCAGCACAGCCCGCGCCGGGACTTTGCCATTGGGCAAGAGCCAATAGATCAGGAAAAAGATGGCGATCGTGGCGAGGATGGCAGAAACCTTCATAACCACAAAGCCAACGATCCGAATGATGAAAATTCCGTGTCCCCGCAGTAGCGATGTCACCAGGGAAACATTCTCCGCGGTCAGCGCGATGGAGAGCAGTGCCAGTACTCCGCAGGCAAAAGCCAGGCCGAGGGCGATCAATTGATTGCCGAGATAAGAGCGGTTGTTGGGGAACTGCCAGATGCGATTCATCGCCACTTCCAGCGGCATGAACACTCCCGTGGAGGTTATCAGCAGAATGATGAGCGAGAGCACTTGGGCCCGGTGACGCGCGTTCACCAGGGCGTTCAGATTGCGAATCACGAAATCCTGTTCCGCGGGCAAATAATCGCGCAGCAATTGCAGGACAACGTCGTACATGACGCGCGAGTGGAACACATTGCGGATGAGCGTCATGAGCAGCAGTACAAAAGGGAAAAAAGACAGGATGGCGTTGGCGGCGACGGAGAAAGCAAACGTGTGTACTTCAGTGCGGAACAGGTATTTTATGGTGGACAACAGCAGAGTGGAATAAAGTCCGGCACCCCCGGCCGGCAGAGCCGAAGAGGCTGGCGCTACCCGCAAGTTCTCGTCTGAATCGGGGTCAGCCGTCACGTTTGTCCTATCCTATCAAAGAGATGCGGAGCGAACAGCAGCCCGGCCGCTTTTGATGTGCGCGCGTGCTCAAATCCCCAATGCTAAGACGTTTAATCTCGCAATTTCTTTTCTTGCCAGAATCGAACTTCCTGAATATTATCTTGTGCTCACTAGGCTAGTTGTTGAGCAGCGCTCACCGTTTTAGGTTGATGTTTCGTGTCCCGCAGTCAAAACCCGCGCAATCACGAGAGGCTCCAGAGCTTCGCGCCGTGCTTTCCCCATGCGGCGCGCAACTCAGGAGCCTTAGATGTTGGCGCTGGTCCCGCAGTGGGTGAAACCTCAGCTAGTTGTGCTTCCACGTTCTCTGAGGGGGGTTGTTCGTCGAAGCATGCGCTTCACGGAGGACGTGGAATTTAACCACAGAGCAGAGTTGAAAGGAGTCCTTTGTGAGAGAGAAAGGTACAGTAAAATGGTTCAACGGGGCTAAGGGTTATGGTTTCATCCAGCGCTCCACGGGGGAGGACGTATTCGTCCATTTTTCTGCCATCCAGGAGAATGGATACCGCACGCTGAACGAAGGTGAAACCGTAGAGTTCGATCTACTTAAGGGACCGAAAGGCTTCCAGGCGGCCAATGTCGTCCGCGCGTAAGTAGCCTCTCTGAACGCAAAGACCCTCCCAGCTTCCCCTGGGAGGGTTTTGTTTCTGGGGTATTCCGATCGACCTGCGGCAGGGCTATTGGATTTCAACCGACACCAGGTCTCCGTCGGCTTTTCCTCCGGCTTTGTAGTTCACGACTACCGGGAGATTCTTCCAGTCACAGGAAAACGCGTCCGCCCCGATCAGCAGCAAAGTCTGGTAGTTCTCGGTTCGCAGTTTCATTGTCTTTGCTCCCACAGCCACTCTCAGCGTTGCCAGAGGAGGCTGTGCGCAATCCACCGCCACCAGTTTCCCTTTTAAGTATTGGACCTTGCGCCGGTCAGGTTCGGGCGGGGGTTGCTGGCGCTTCAGGTCCTCCGCGGCGTCGTCCTGGGCCTCCTTGGCGGATGGGGCGGGAGCTTTTGCCACCGCCGCCCGCTGCGGCGCAATGCCGTATTTTCTCAGGTTAGGCAAATCTTCGAGATCTCTCCTCGCTCCGCTCGCGATTTCCGCATCGCGGCTGTCTTTGAGGCGCTCGAACAAGGCCTCAGCATCATCCCATTTCTTGCCGGCAAGGTAGATCTGCGCCAGGTTGAACAGATAGCTCTGATTGCGGGGGCTCAGCCCGATCGCAATGCGTATGCTCTCCATGGCTCCGTTGATGCCACCACCCTCCAGGCGCGCAATGGCGAGCATGTTATAGGCCTCGGCGAAGTCCGGGTCCCAGTCGGTGACCTTTCGCAAGTCGATCATCATATTGGCCTGCCCCTGAATGCGGTCTCCGTTGGAGCGAGCCCGTCGGTACTTCACCAGGGCCGCGTAGTAGTGCGCCCAGGGGTCATCGTGATCCAAATCGATTGCCTTTGCCAGCTCGTCCAGCGCTTCATCGTATTCACGGGCTTGAAGATGTCCCCAAGCCAGCGCGTGATGCGCGGTGGCGGTGTCGGTTAGCGGCTGACCTACGAAGTTTGTCAGCTGCTGCATGGCCTGGTCGCGATGCTCGGGCAGGCGGAGCGCGGCCTCCGCAAGCAACGCCTGCGCCTCGGCGTCTAAAACCGGGTGCACGCTGGTCGCGATATCGTCCAGCGTAACCGGAATAAATTTGCGGACCGCGCCAGCCGATGTGGCCCCCGCCGGGTTCACCATTGCCGGCGCCGCCAGCACGGTCGCAATCGAGTGGAAGTAGTCCTTTACCGCTTGCTCGAATTGCGCGGCGGTCATGCTGTAAGCCTGTTGGATCGCCGGTTCCACCGGCACATTTTGATTCTTCACCAGGCCAAAATAGGCGCCCGTCTCGGGCAACTTGTTCTGGTGGAGCAGGTAGTGCATCACCATCCACGATTCGGCCTGGAATAGCGCGGTTTTGTCTTTATCGCCTTGCATTGCAAATAGCTCGGGTATGGTGAGCCAGGGTTGCGCCGTCAACGGCGCAGCCAGGGATGCCGGATCTCCGCCGATCTGCGCCTGTTTATCTCCCAGTTGCAGGCTGGAAAAATACTCGATGAGCCCTTCATCGAACCAGGCTTGCGTGGGTGGATAGTTATAGTTCAGAAGCAAGCGGGCAAAATCCCGGCAGACCGGACGCCAGTTGTCCTCGTCGGATAGGTCCAGGATGATGTAGCTGCGATCATCTCCCCGCAGCAAGAATCCCGAGGTGGAAATCGTTCGCCCATCGCGCAGCGGAGCGATCTGGGAGTATTCCTCGCGGTTCTTGAAGGCCACGATCTCCAGCGGCTGCGGCAGGGTCAATTTGGACTTCATCAAAAGCTCGCCGAAGACGGCGCGCATTTGCTCGAAGCGCAAAATAGTTTCCCCAGCCTGTTTTTCGGTGCCGTCGGTAAGCACGGAGAAATGAGCCGAACTTATGCGGATCCAGTGCAGTTCGGAGCGCGGGAAGCCGCTGGCGCCAATTGAGAGCAGAAATATTGGCAGTAACTTCCGCAGGTAACGGAAAACACGCGGCATGGGAGGACAACCGGACTAGCGATAGAAATGCTACCACGTCATCAAAATCGAGAACGGGGAACTTTACCTGTGAAACTGGTTCTTGAAGAAACGGATTTTCACAAACCCGGTTCTTTGGCTTTGCACCCTATTCCGCTACTGGCCGACGATCTGCTTTCGTGCCCAACGTGCGTGTTCGGCGACGGCCGAATCTTCGTCTTGCGCCAGCTTCTCTAACGCAGGAAGAAAACCTGGGTCTCCGCTATTGCCCATGGCGATGGCGGCATTGCGCCGCAAGCCGCTGCGTTTGGCACGCCGGACCGGGGACTTGCGAAAAGTTTCCCGAAACTCCTCGACGCCCATCTCTGCGATCCACTCCAGCGCCGGATTGACCAACCCTTCGCGCGGCTGGAATTCGGCCGCCGTGGTGGCTGGAGACTTCCGGTTCCAGGGGCAAACGTCCTGGCAGATGTCGCAGCCGATGAGATGACGGCCCATGCCGGCCCGCAGCTCTTCGGGAACGCCGCCACGCTTTTCGATGGTGAGATAGGAAATGCAGCGGTTGGAGTCGAGCTGATAGGGAGCGATCAGGGCTTGCGTCGGGCAGGCATCGACGCAGCGCGTGCAGCTTCCGCAGCGATCGGGCGCAGGAATATCCGGCGCAATCTCGAGCGAGGTCAAAATCACTCCCAGAAATAGCCACGAACCCAGCTTCTGATTCAGAATGCAGGTGTTCTTGCCGATCCATCCGACGCCCGCATATTTCGCATACACGCGCTCGACGACCGGGCCGGTATCGACGTAGCAGAGAGTCTGCAGCGCTGGCTGGCCTTCGTTGGCATCGCCATTTGCCTCCCTCAGTCGCGCTTCCACTGTTTGCAGCTTGCGCAGCACGGCTTCGTGATAATCTTCGCGGCTCCAGGCATAACGCGAAATCCATCCTCGCTTGGGATCGTGCAGCTGAGTCGAGTAGGGCTGCGCGGTGTTGTAGTTGATGGCGCAGACGATCACACTGCGCGCCCAGGGAACGGCGTTATGCAGAGAGGCGCGCTTTAAGCGTCCGTCCTGGTTGCGGGCCTCCATGTATTGCATCTCGCCGGCATATCCCGCCGCGATCCACTCGGTGAAATGCTCAAGCTCCGCAAAATCGCGCACCGAGGCCACTCCTGCTAGCTCAAAGCCCGCGGCATGAGCCGCGTCTTTAACCAGATCGCCGATTCCGTTGACAGGCATCTCGATGTCTTTAGTGAATCTTATCGAATCTACGTAGCCCGGCCGCCTTCGTGCGACCGCGAGTTTCAATTTCACCGGGGGCGGCGGACGAGGGCGTCCGCCCCCACACGTCCGGCGATTAAGGGCTAGTTTTCAACAGAGTTATCGACACAACTTCGGTCCATAGATCACTTACGACCGAACGACAGAGACATAAGCTGGCAGTCCAGAGGCACGCACCTTCCCCTGCGCGTTCTCCAAATTTAGTTTCCTTAAAGGAGAAAGCATATGCCCCAGCTAGTGCACTCACAAACCCCAACCGTACAGATATCGGTCATCAACAAAAGCACAGTATTGACCGATGCCGAAGTGAGCCCCGTAGTCAGCGCATTGCAAAAGCAAGTCACCGACCATTTTCTGCCCGCGTGGGGAGTCACCGCCGGACTCAATTTTGTCGCCAGCAACGCCGAGCCAACTCCCGGGACGTGGTGGCTGTCCATTCTGGATGACAGCGATCAAGCGGGCGCGCTCGGCTACCACGACGTAACTCCCGATGGGTTGCCGCTCGGCAAGATATTCGCGGCCACGGACCTGAAGTTCGGCAATTCGTGGTCGGTCACCGCCAGCCACGAACTGCTCGAAATGCTCGCCGACCCCAATATCAATTTAACTGTGTTCGTACAGAATGACGATACCTCGGGCATGCTCTACGCCTATGAGGTCTGCGATGCCTGCGAAGCCGATGAACTTGCCTACGACATCGACGGCACCAAGGTCTCCGACTTCGTGTACCCAGCCTGGTTTGAGAGCTTCCGCCCTCAGAACTCAACCCAGTTCGACTACAAAAAGAAAATTCAAAGTCCGCTGCAACTGGTGGCTGGGGGATACATCGGAGTCTTCGACGTGACTGCGGGCAGCGGTTGGCAACAAAAGACCGAACAACGGCGGCCTGGCAACATCGTGCATCGTGGCAACGTCGGCAGCCGGCGCGAGCGCCGCAGCGTCCCGCGTCCGCTCTGGGTGCCAAGCTTGCCGCATCGGGAGATTACGCAGCGGGCGGAGAAGTACAGGCAGCTGCTGCGCACGATCCTGGACCGCGCAGCGTAAGAGAATTCAGTTGGTTTTTCTTAAAGGGCCCCGCGCAACGCGGGGCTTTTCTTCACCGGAGGTTGGGAGCCACACCCATACGTACCAACTTAAGGCGGTTGGGCTTGAAATGACGCGCCAACTTCTCAGAAGCCCGTTTATGGCCAACTTCCGAGCCCAAGCGGCAAATTCGCGTGGTCAATGAGCGTTATAGGGATTTATCAACAGCTGACTGGTTGCTCAGACTCCAAAGAGCCAATCGCATACGGCCAGGACTTGAGACAGGCGTATAGCGACCACGGCCCGTGTCTTGTTGAAGGTCGGCCCAAGAGCTAAGTTAGCCGCGTTCGCATACCGCGAAAATCACCAGCGTTGCAAAATCTTGTGATAACGCTCGCAGCGCTAGAGCGTCCAAGATAGTTGGCCGACATGTTCGCTCTCACTATTTGGGACGAGACGTCTCATCTCGAGCGTGCGTGGGCCTTGCAGCGGAGAAAAGGAGTTACAGCATGGGAAATATTAGCCGTCGCGATTTTCTGGCTGTGGCCGCGGTGCTTGGTGCGGAAGCGGCTTGGGGTCGCTCATTCTCGACTCCCTCGAAGATTTCCTGGCGCGAGCGTCGCGACCTTTTCCCGGAAGGGGTGGCCTCCGGCGATCCCGACAGCAACAGCGTATTGCTGTGGACCCGGCGGGCTCCGCAGTCCGAACCGCAGCCTAAACCGGCCCAGGAATTGATCGTCGAAGTGGCGCTCGACCAGACGTTCCAGCGTGTGATCGCAACCCAGAGAGTGTCGATTTCGGCGGAGGCGGATTGGACCTGTCGGGTGCTGGTCGGAGGACTGAAGCCGGCCCAGGTCTATTGGTATCGCTTTACCGATCCTGAGGGTTCCGGCAGCCGCCTCGGCCGCACCATCACCGCGCCTGCCGACAATGATTCCCGGCCGGTACACTTCGCGTTCGTCAGTTGTCAGAACGCAAACCTCGGAGCGCAGAACGCGTACCGAAGAATGATCTTCGAGGATGAGCACGCTGCTGAGCAGGACCGCCTCAGCTTTGTTCTGCACCTGGGCGACTTCATCTACGAGCTGGTCTGGTATCCGGAGGACCGCGCCACTTATTACGACCGCAAGGTGAGGGAAATCGTTCGTTATCCTCAAGGCGAGAAAATTGACGACTTCCACATCCCGGTCAACGTGGATGACTACCGTGCCGTGTATCGCGCCTACCTGCATGATCCCGACCTACAGGACGCTCGTGCCCGCTTTCCCTTTGTTCCCATGTGGGATAACCATGAGTACAGCTGGCAAGGATGGCAAGCCTTGCAAGTGTTCGACGGCAAAACGCGTCCCGCGCAGACACGCAAGGTCGCTGCCATGCAGGCATTTTTTGAGTATCAGCCCGCACGTATGGTGAAGAGCGGTGGTCCCTCGCTCGAAATTTTCAGCCCACCTAAGGTTCAGGATGCCGCGGTCACTGTTTTCGATGAGCATGGACTCGGGCAGGAGGCCAACAATCTTGCGGCGATCCATAGTCTGAAGGGATACCGGTCGCTCCGCTGGGGCCGGAACGTGGAGCTCATTATCACCGACGAGCGAAGCTACCGATCGGAGGACCCCGGAACCAAGTTCGCTGACGCAGATTTCTTTAATAAGGACTATTCGGAGTTCGTGCCTGAGGAGGTGCTTGAGATACTCGATGGCGGCCGGGATTACAACGGAGGCAAACCGCCCGACACCATCCGTTTCGGGGACAAGCAAGTTCAGAACCTCCGTAAGGCGGATCCCGCGCAGACCATCCTCGGAGCCGAGCAAAAAGCGTGGTTTCTGGAACGGCTGCGGAATTCGAAAGCTACCTGGAAGATCTGGGGAAGCACAACTTCGACGCTGGATATGCGCACCGACCCGCAGAACCTTCCTCCAGGGATGGTTGCAAGCGCCTGGCCCGGTGCTGGGTATGCCAGCTTTGGTGGCGTAGACTTCAGCACTGCCCCTCAGGAGCGCGGTGAAATTTACGATTTCATTCAGAAGCATGGGATTACGGGATTTGCCACGGTGGCGGGCGACGCGCATAGCTTCTGGGCTGGTTTATCGGCGAAGTCTCTCCCGCCGAAGTCCTTTGACCCCGTAGGTGTGGCATTCGTGGGGGGATCCATCTCCTCGCCCGGAATGGTGGAGTCACTGGAACATCACATGAAGAAAGACGATCCGCTGCGGGCTCTGTTCCTCGGGCAAGGTCCTGGTGACAACGGTCCGCAACCCACCGTCAATATGCTGGTGCGTCACGGTGTCCGGTCATGCCTGGAATATGCGAAGAGTGGTGACGTGCAGAAGGCACGCCAGCTTTCCAACCGGGATTTGTCACCGCACCTGTCGTTTGTCGACATGGGCGGCCATGGCTATTCGGTAGTGCACGCAGCAGCCGACCGGCTAGAGACGGATTTCATCTGCCTGCCGCGTCCCATCGTTCGCCAGGACCAGCCGGATGGCGGACCGATTCTCTATCGGGTTCGACACGCTGCCAGGCTCTGGCGCAAGCACGAACGTCCGAATCTCGAGCAGAAGGTGATAGAAGGCAATCCGGCGTTTTCGATTTAGGGATTGGCTAACAGGAAAATCGCTCCCACGCCGGGATATTAAATGCTCTAGAAAATTATCGCTGCGTTAAAATCCTATCTCGGTCGCGTGGAACTCGGCTCTCTTTGATTATCCCCGAGCTGATTTCACGCCCCTGCTTTTTGGTTGTTGTTAACAGGCAATTACACTCGTTGAGAACTGGCCGATACGGTAGCCCGAAAATTGTTGCGAGCCAGAAGCCGGCTTGGGTGAAGTTGGAAATTCCATCGTTCTTCGAATTTTTCGCCGAGACGAAAAACTAACGATTCGCGCGAGGGACTTCTGCCTTGTGTTGGCGCTTTAGGGGGGCTACACTCCGAGTTTCTTCACTTCTTCGTTGTAGTACTTGCGGTAGAGAATGTCCCACTCCTGGCTGCCTTCGAGGATGGTGCGTTTCTGGCTTTCGATCTTCTGGCGCGCCAGTTTGTCGATCTTCTCCTCGTGGTTGAGCAGGTCTTCCAGGAGCCTGCGCACTTCCAGGCGGATGGTGTTGCGGTCTTCGATGAACTCGGCCTCGTCCGTCTCGGCCAGCGCATCGGTTACCACGTGCGCCACTTTATTGATTTTGTCGCGGCTCAATCGCACGGATCGCCCTTCCCAACCAACTCTGGCCCGTTATTGTAAATTGCAGGGATGGCAGCCATCGCTCTAAAGCACCGCCTTGTACTTGCGTACCAGTTCGCTTTTCACCTTGCGGAACATTTCCTGGTAGTTGGCTCCACTCTGGCGCATCTCCTCGGAATAGGCTTCGAGAATAATGCGCACCTCGTCGTTGATACGGTCCTCCAGCGACATCTCCTCCAGCATCGATGCGTGCACCTTTTCCGTAACTGCGGGCACGGACTTAGTGGCAATGAACTCGCCGCTGATCAGTTTTTTAGTGACTTCGCGGGCCAGGTAGCCCACATATTCTTTGGAAAGCAGCATTGTGCGGGTCGGGAGTTCGTCGTGAAACAGGTAGTGTAGCACAAGGAGCGGTCAGCACTTGGGAGTTAGCCGCCAGTTCTCAGACGGCGAGATCAGGATCATGCTCCTACTTGCAAGCCAACTCATTCAGAGCTAGGATTCGCCCCGTACAACTGCGGAGGTGGATATGAAAAGCCGTCGCTGGATGGTTGCGGTTGTCGTGGCAGTCCTTTCCGTGTTGCTGCAGGCCCAGAACAAAATCGCAATTGCTGCAGGCACACCTGAAGACAAAGCACTGCAGACCATCAGCGCTGAGCCGGACGCACAGAAGAAGCTGGCCATGTACCAGGACTTCGTGCAGCAGTTCTCCGCCAACCCGTCGGCGGTGGTGTACGGCAACTGGCAGATCGCGCAGTACTACCAGAACGCGGGCGAGGTGCAGAAAGCGCTCGAATACGGCGATAAAGCGCTGGCCGGCGCTCCCACCAACCTCGACATTCTGGTGCTGCAGGCGGGGAACGCGCAGCAGCTGAAGGACAACGCGAAGGTGATGGAGTACGCGGTGCGGGGTGGCGAGGCCTACAACGCGATCGCCAAGCAACCCAAGCCGGCAGCTATGAGCGACGAAGATTTTGCCCGGCAAGTCCAGGAAGACAAGGACGCCGCAAAGAGTTCTTACGAATTTCTGGAAGCGGCCGCATTCAATGTCATCGTCGATGAGACAAATGCCAAGACACGCATGGCGGACATCGAGCGCTTCACTCCCGCCTTTCCCAACTCCCGGTTTGAGGAATCTGTCACATCTTATGCGATGGTTGCTCTCTCCGAATTGAAGGACAATACGCGCCTGGTCGCTTTCGGTGAAAAGACCCTGGCGGCAAATCCCAAGAGCCTGCCGGCTCTTCTTTTGCTCTCTGGCTCGTACTCCGAGGATACTAAGCCCGGCAGCATGGCCAAGGCCGTTAGCTATTCGCAAAGGGCCATCGAGGTGGCCAACGCCGGCGCGCCCGATGCGGACCGCAATCGCAAGGTCTCCGCGGGCGTGGCGCATTCAACGCTCGGCTATGTCTACATGAAGCAGGACAAGACGGCGGCTTCAATTCCAGAACTCAAATCAGCAACTGAATTGCTCAAAGGACTGGACGACCAGCAATTCGCCATTGCCGCGTACCGCCTGGGCTATGCCTATGCCAAGACCAGCAAGTTCACCGAAGCGCGCGAGGTGTTGAACGAAGCGGTCAAGATCCCTGGTGCAGTGCAGCCCATGGCGCAGGATCTCCTGACTAAGGTGAATGCGGCGCGAGCGAAGGGGAAGTAGCACTGCTAGTGATTAGATTTGTCATTTCGAAGCGGAGCGAGAAATCTGCTTTCTCTTGGCGCCGGCAAACAGCAGATTCATCGTCGCTCCGCTCCTCGGAATGACAATTGTGGTTCGGGCTAATGCTTCACCGCTAGTGCTTCACCAATTCCTCCGACAGCAAATGCGCTTTGACCGAGAGGTTGTGGCCTCGCTCCACATCTCCGGCGGCTACCGCGGCTTTGGCTTGCTGCGAATACTGGCGAATCTGATCGGCGGTGTCTTTCTGGCTGGCACTGAGCTGACGGCCTGCCAGCTTCTTCAAGTTTGCCTCCGTGCTCGCCAGCAGTCGATCGGTGTTCTGGCGCTGGCTGGATGCCTGCTGCTGCGATAAGCCAGGGGAAAGTTGGACGGTGGGATCATTCGTGCTTCCGTTGCGCACTACTTTCTTCTTGGGCGCGGTGCTGGTGGTTGAACCGCTGGCATGCACCGCCGACTTTCGCTTGCGATGTCTGGCAGTCTTCGATGTGCCAGTTTTGGATTTAGTAGGAACCGATTTTGTTGGAGGCTTAGGCTCCTCAGCCTTGGGCTGCTCGGGAACTGGTGCCGGTTGCATAGTTTCCGGCTGTGCGGAACTTGGAGGCGGTGCCGGCGGCGTCTCGGTCTGGCTGGGCTGGCTTTCCTCAGCCGGTTTGGCGGTCTCGTCCTGCGAAGCGGCCTTAGGAGGACTCTGCTCAGGCGCCGACGCGGGAGATTGCTTGCTTTCCGAGTTGGACTCTGCGGGCGGTTGCTGCTGCGAGGAGCCAGACTGAGAATCCTGTGCTGAAGACGCAGCCTGCGCGACGTGCATGGCGGGGCTGGAGGCTGCGCCCACAAGCGGCGCCAACAGCACCCAGATTCCAACGATTGCGGCCAGAGGCATATCGATTGGCTCGGTGCCCGGAGTAGTCCGGACATTCACCCTGATTTTAGATTGCAGACTCTAACAACGCTATCCACAACAACCTGTCATCCCGAGAGGCGGTGACTAAATGCGATGGAGCGACGGCCGTCCTCGTCCATCAGGGCACAGGCCACTGGTCTGCCGGGCGAGGAGGACGCCCGTCGCTCCACCGATCAGCAGTTTACAGCTACGTCCGAGCGCCAGCCTCCTTCAAGAAATCCGAACGGGACTCGACGAAGGGCAAGCGCAGCCGGAAGGTCGTGCCCTCTCCCTCGGCCGATTCGAAATCCACCGAACCATAATGCCACTGCAGAATCTGGTAGGTTGAGCCAGGCCAATTCCGCTTCCGCCTGCCTTGGTGGTGAAATAAAGCTCAAAAATCTTGTCCTGGATCTCCGCCGGAATGCCCGCGCCCTGGTCGCGAATTTCGGTGAGGATCGAGTCTTCCTCCTGGCGCGCGGAGATGGTGAGTGTCCCGCCTTCCGGCATGGCCTGCACGCCGTTCAGCACCACGTTCAGGATCGCCTGCTTCATGAAGTCGGTATCCACCTTCACCGGCAGCGGCTTCGAAGGCAGCTTGCGCTCGATGGTCACACCATGCTGCGCGGCATCGGGCGCGGCAAGTTGTGCAACGTCTTCCAGCAATCGCCGCAGATCGATCTCTTCCACGTGCAGATCGCGCGGCCGGGTAAAGTCCACCAGAATCTGCACCACCCGATCCAGACGATGAATTTCGCTGCCGATAATGTCCATGTGACGGCGCGTGTCGGGATCGACCTGCAATAGTTTGTTCTGCAGAAGCTGCAAGTGCAGAACGATCGCGTTGATGGGATTCTTCACTTCGTGGGCGACGCCGCGGGTAAGCCGTCCGCTGGCCGAGAGCCGGCGCGAGGTTTCGATTTCATCCTCGATGCGGCGGACCGACTCGGTATCCCGCAGCGTCAGCAGCGCGCCGATCTGCGTGCCGCCTTCACGAATGAAGTCGAGCGAGATTTGCGCGCGCTTTCCATGGCTGGACTCAATCTCCCTCTGTCCGATGGCCCGCTGCGATTGGAAAGCGGACAGCACCACCGCGCCGAGCGGGGTGTCCTGACGAAAAAATTTCCTTCGCGGTGTGGCCCAGCAGTTCGTGGCGCGGGCGATCCAGAAAGCGTTCCACCGATGCGCTCACCAGCACTACCCGCGAATCCCGCGTGAAGAGCATTAGGCCGTCCTGCAGCTTGGCCATGATCTGGTCCACGTTGTCTTTGAGGGCGGAGAAAATTTCTCTGCTGTCGCGCATCTGGCGTCCCAGGTGGGCGATCTTGAGCGTGACCAGGCCATACTCGTCGCGCCTGGGCTCAGTGGCGGGAAGGGCGTCGGCGTCGCCGGCGGTCACGCTGTCCAGGCTGCGGCTGATTTGTTCGAGAGGTCCCAGGGCGAGATGCGAAAGCCCGGCGGCCAGTATCAGCGACAACAGAATGGCGCCGACCGACAGAAACACCGCCCGCCGCAGGTGCGGTGTGACTTCGCTCTTGAGAAAAACAGTGGAGACGCCCACGCGGATGCTGCCGAAAGGAACGCCATTCAACAGCAGCGGCATGCGCACGTCGTAGACCGTAGGAGCGTTGTACACCAGGCGGAGTTGCTGGCGAAACCCGGCGTTTTCGACTAGCTGGAAGTTGGGCCGATCCGGCACGGGCTTGCCGATCAGCTCGGAGTTGGTGTGCAGGATGGCGCGCCCCTGATCGTCGACGATGGCCGCGTCGTACACGAAATCCCAGGTGCCCGCTACCGATTCCAGCATCGTATTAAGGTCCATATCGGTGCTGAGGTAGTAGGCAATGGCACGGCGGACGGCCTCCGGGTTAGTGGTGTCGACCTTCGTGCTGCTGAGATCGGGAGGCGCGTTGGTGGCGAGATAGTAGAGTTGCGCCGTCAGCCGCGTTGCGGTTTCGTTGGCAAAGTGAATTTGCTGGTGCAGCAACTGCGAAATGTAAATGGTGGAGAACGCAGTCACCAGCGCCACCACCATGCAGGTGATGGCCAGCACGAGTTGGGTTCTGCGACGCATGTGTCAAAAACGTCTCGCCGCCTGACAGCCGATTTAGATTTGTCATTCCGAGCAGAGCGAGGAATCTGCTTTCTCTTGCCGCCGGCAGACAGCAGATTCCTCTTCGCTCCGCTCCTCGGAATGGCAATTCGTTCAGGCGGCGCCGTGCCCTACGCTTCCCCTTCCTTCTGTTCCTCTTCCTTCTCTGATGCGGCTTCCGCGGAAGCGCTGCCGTACTCCTTAAGCTTATTATGCAGGGTTTTCAGGCTGATCCCCAGAATCTCAGCCGCCCGCGTCTTATTGTTGTTGGTGGCTTCGAGGGTTTTCAGGATCAGCAGTTTCTCCGCCTCTCCAACCGTTGTGCCCACTCCCAGACGTACGGCGTCGGGATCCTCCACCGTGGGGCGGATCGGAGCATGCCCAAATCCTGGCGGAAGGTGCTTGGTTTCAATGACTGAACTCTCGCAGACGATTACCGCGCGCTCCAGCGTGTTGCGCAACTCGCGCACGTTGCCCGGCCATGAGTAATTGTGAAACAAATTGAGCACGGCTTCGCTAACAGTCGCGACCTTGCGTCCGTGTTTGGCGCTCATGTCGGCCAGCAGGGATTGCACCAGATCCGGAATATCTTCCTTGTGCTCCCGCAGCGGAGGCATGTGGATGTTGAATACATTCAGGCGGTAGTACAAGTCGTTGCGCAGTTCACCCATGGCCACCGCTTGCTCGGGAACCTTGTTGGTGGCGGCGAGCACGCGCACGTCGACGGTAGTTTCAACTTTGCTTCCCAGCCGGCGCAGTTTGTGGTCTTCGAGCACGCGCAACAGCTTGGCTTGCGTAGCGATGGGCATCTCGCCGATTTCATCCAGCAGCAGCGTTCCGCCCTCAGCCAACTCGAAGCACCCGGTGCGGCGTTCGAGCGCACCGGTGAAAGCTCCTTTCTCGTGGCCGAAGATTTCGCTCTCAATCAGCGTTTCCGGAATCGCGGCGCAGTTGATGGGGACGAACGGCTTGTTGCGGCGCGGGCTAAGTTCGTGAACCGTGCGCGCTACCAATTCTTTGCCAGTTCCGCTGGCGCCCGTAATCAGCACCGACGCGGTGCTGGGCGCAACCAATTCGATGAGCCGGAAGATCTCCTGCATTTTCTTCGATGGGCCAATCAACACTCCCAGCGAGCCCGTGTCCCGCAGCTTGCGCCGCGTAACCTCGAGTTCGGTCCGAGTCCCCAGCAGTGCCGACGCATTCTGCAGGATGGTGCGCAGCCGGTTGGTGTCGATGGGCTTGGTGATGTAATCGTAGGCGCCCATACGCATGGCCTGCACGGCGCTATCGATGGTTCCCTGGGCGGTCACCACAATCACGGCCACGGTTTGGGAGTCACTCGCCAGCCGCTCCAGGAGTTCCAGTCCTCCCATGCGCGGCATCTTCATGTCGGTCACGACCATCGCCGGCGACCAACTCGCGACCTTGTCGAGGCCTTCCGCCCCGTCTTTAGCGGTCTCGGTGCGATAGCCCCACCCAGAAATCAATTCGGCCAGACCGGTGCGCTCGTTTTCTTCGTCTTCGACGATCAGTACTTTTTCCTGGTTCGCGGATAGGTTCGTGGACATAGAGGAACAGACCTTACGCCATTATTGGGCTTCATGTCATCTGCAGCAAGCTGGACAAGGCTTCTGTGGGCTGTGTGGTCCCGAAGACCGATTCACGGTGCGGGCGTATCAAGGTGAGACTTTGCACCTCCCACTTCATCGGCGCAGCGCAAAATCAGCAAAATACCGGCTTATCCGAGTTTTCCCGCGCCTCGCAATGCTGTACAATTCCCCGTTAATTCGGAACCAGTCTTTACTTGTATCTGTCTTGTAGAGGGTGCGTCCGTGTTGGCCCCCAGGTGTCTACACGAGCATGGATGCCCCATCGTTTTGGAGGATGATATGTCACGTGGCAAGTTAAGCAGCACGCGTGTGCTTTTTGCGAGTTCATTCCTGGTGTTGGTCTTCTCCTTCCTGTCCGCGACGGCGCTTGGCCAAGAGCCGACCACGCCCAAGGCTGATCTGTTTGTCGGCTATCAATGGTTGAATCCCGGTGGGAAGGTGCCGACCCCTGGATTTCCCGCCAATGCTCCGGCAGCGGAAACACCGCCCAGTCTGCCCGAGGGTGCGGGCGTGAGCGCAACCTACAACTTCAGCAAGTGGTGGGGACTGGAAAGCGATTTCGGCTACAACACTCAGGACAAATTCGGCCACGAACTTACTATTTCGACCGGCCCACGCTTAATGTGGCGAACCGATGGCGCGAACATGTTCCTGCATACCATGATCAGCTTCAACCGGCTCAAGGAGTACGGTTTTGATGCCAGCAATGGCGTGGGCGCCATTCTCGGCGGTGGTATGGACTTGCCGATTTGGCCGAGCTTCAGCATCCGCGTATTCGAAGCCGACTATGTGTGGGCGCACCATAACTTCGCGTCTGCCGTGGACCCCGGCTTTCCGTCGTTGCGCAGACCATCCTTGAACGGAGCGCGGCTGCGCGCCGGCTTCGTCTTTAACTTCGGCGGCGCCCCTGTCATTCCTCCTACTGCCAGTTGCTCCGTGCAGCCCAGTTCCGTAATGGTGGGTGAGCCCATCACCGCCACGGCGACGGTGGCCAACGCCAATCCCAAGCACACCTTGACGTATGCCTGGAGCAGCACCGGCGGCAAAGTCAGCGGCAAGGACACCACAGCGACCATCGATACCAATGGCGTCGCCGGCGGCAGCTATGTTGTGACCGCGCATGTCAGCGATCCCAAGATGAAGACCGGCGGCGAAACCAGCTGCTCGGCGAACTTCACTGTGAAAGAGCCGCCTAAGAATCCCCCGACCATGTCCTGCTCGGCCAGTCCCACCAGCCTGCAGGCTGGCGGCACATCGAACCTGACGTGCACCTGCACCAGCCCGGACAATGTGCCGGTGACGGTGAGTGGCTGGACGGCAAGTGCGGGCAGCGTCTCCGGTAGCGGCGGCACTGCGACTCTGAACACCACGGGTGCTCCGCCGGGAGAGATCACCGTCAGCGCCACCTGCACTGACTCACGCGGCCTCACTGCGCCCGCGTCCAGCCAGGTGACGGTGGAAGCTCCGCCTCCACCTCCGCCTCCGCAGGCCAGCAAGCTAAGCTCTTGCGACTTCTCGAACATGGACAAGATCAAGAAGCCGTGGCGTGTGGACAACGAATGCAAAGCCATCTTGGACGACGTTGCCAAGAACTTGCAGCAGAACGCCGATAACAAGCTGGTAATCGTCGGCAATGCCGAGCCTACCGAGAAACGCAAGAACCTGGCGGCGGAACGCGCCGTCAATGCCAAGGCGTATCTCTCGGGCGGCGAATCGAAGCTGGGGATTGATGCCGGCCGCATCGAGACCCGCACCGGCAGTGCCGGGACCAAGACGGCTGAGTTCTGGGTCCTGCCTCTGGGTGCGACCTTCCCAGCCGAAGGTACGCAAGCGGTGGATGAGTCCAAGGTGAAAGCTGTGCCTGACCATCCGCACGTGGCGCCGAAGAAGAAGATGATGCCCAAAACCATGGCTCACTAACAACATGGCCCAGGGTTAATAAACACCGCCGGTCGAGTCGCGAGGCTCGACCGGCCTTTCTTTGCGCTTCCCTTAGGTAACTTGATCGGGGTAGGTTACCCTGTCACGCTTGCCTGCGGGCAACTTGGCTGCCCTCTGGGGAGAACTACCACAATGGATTTCCGCGTGAATTCTCGCAACTGGTTAATATTGACTACGTTAATCGTAGGATTTTCTTTCGCCATTCCCTGCTGGGCCGGTCAGTGGGCAGTGATGGGCCCCGACGGCGGTGATGTCCGCAGCCTGAGCTACGATCCGCGAAATCCCGATCACATCTACCTCGGCACCAGCACGGGGACGCTGTTTTCCTCGCAGGATGCCGGCCGTAGCTGGTCGCGGCTCGCCCACCTGGGTGAGGGCGACGACTATGTGCTCGACCACGTCGTGATCGATCCCCAAAATTCCAACACCCTCTTCGCCGCAGCCTGGAGTGTGGACAACCAGCAGGCCGGAGATGTCTTCCGCTCGCGTGATGCCGGCAAGACTTGGGAAGCTCTGCCGGGGATGCACGGGAAATCCGTCCGCGCCCTGGCCATGTCGGCCTCCGATTCTCATATGCTGGTCGCCGGGGCTCTGGACGGGGTATTCCGGACCCGCGACAGCGGCAACAACTGGGAACGCATGTCACCCGCGAGCCAGGCGGAGATTCGCAACATTGAATCGATCGCTGTTGATCCGAAAGACCCCAACGTGGTTTACGCCGGCACCTGGCACCTGGCCTGGAAAACCTCCGACGGCGGCCTGAACTGGGCGCACATCAATAAGGGCATGATCGAAGACTCGGATGTGTTCTCGATTATTGTCGATTCGTCGAATCCCTCGATCGTCTTTGCCAGCGCCTGCTCCGGAATCTACCGCAGCGAGGTTGCCGGTGAGTTGTTCCGCAAGATTCAAGGCATTCCGTTCTCGGCGCGGCGCACGCGGGTGCTCAAGCAGGATCCGGGCAATCCAGCCATCGTGTATGCCGGAACCACCGAAGGCCTTTGGAAGACGATGGATGGCGGCAAGAGCTGGAAGCAAGTAAGCAAGTCCGAAGTCGTGGTGAACGATGTGCTGATCGATCCCCGCAATTCACAACATGTGCTGCTGGCGACCGACCGCAGCGGCGTGCTGGCCAGCGAGGACGGCACCCAGTCTTTCACCGCCTCCAACCACGGTTATACGCATCGATACGTGACCGCCATCCTGGCGGACAAGCGCGATCCCAGCACGCTGTTCGTGAGCGTGGTCAATGATCGCGAGTTTGGCGGAGTATTTGTGTCGCACGATGCCGGCCAGCACTGGCTGCAGAACAGCGCCGGCCTCGATGGCCGCGATGTTTTCACCTTGCAGCAGTCGGCCAGCGGCACTTTGATCGCCGGCACCAACCGCGGCATCTTCCTGCAGGATCGCGCTGCCGGCGAGTGGCGCCCGGCGAACAGCGTGATCAATGAGACGACTACTTTCCGCACCGTTCGAAAGGGCAACAAGAGGGTTAAGGTCGCGGCGAAAAGAGTGAGCCGGTCGGTATTGATGGCGCGCATTAACGATCTGGAAGTCACCCCGGATCGGTGGATCGCCGCTACCTCTGCAGGACTGTATAGCAGCAGCAATGACGGCAAGAGTTGGAGCGGAGGCCCGGTTCTAGGCAAGATGGAGATCGTCTCCGCCAAGGCGACGGGAGATCTGGTGGTAGCAGCTACGCGGCTTAACGTATTGCTCTCGTCGAACTCGGGCACGACCTGGTCGCAAGCCGAATTGCCCGCTTACCTTACCATTCGCTCCGTGACGGTGACTCCCGATGCGCGGATTCTGGTCGCGGCCCGCGAAGGCGCGTACCGCAGCGCAGACTCGGGAACGACCTGGGAGCACGTCACGAATGGCTTACCCGATAAGAACATCAGTTCCATCAGCTACGACGATGTCAGCAAGCGTCTGTTCGCTACCAGCACCGCCACCGGCGTGATCTTCGAAAGCCAGGACGGCGGCCACATCTGGCATCGCGGTCCGGATGCCGGATATCCCTTGCGCCACCTAAGCGTGGTGCACGGCCGGTTCGTGGCGGCAACGCCCTTTGACGGCCTGGTCGTTCAGCCGGACCGCGTTCCGCAGAGCGCAGCCGTCGAACTGAAAAATACCTCGAACTAAGGGCATGCTTCGCGGGGACAGCCAGAAGCGGCGGTCCCCGCGGAAGCGGTTCGAAAACTCTGTCATCCCGACCGAAGCGAGCGAGTGGAGGGACCTTGCGTTTCTTGCGGTGTTCCTCAAAGCTAAACGAAACAAGGACCCGTTAAGGCGGCGCACCACGTAAGAAATGCCTGCAATAACTACCCACTCGGTAACGTATTACTATCCCTAACTTGTTGAATTAACTGGCACCAGCGATGGCAGCAGCCTTGCGGCAGGTGTTTGCCGGGTAGGTGTCCGGGGGATGGTGTGATGAAGTGGGAAAAGTTAGCGTCGGTCGTGTGTTTCGCAGCGATTCTAAGTCTTGCCGGATGCTCTCGGCAGCCTGCGCTGCAGAGTGAGGATCAAGGCGCAGGCCACAGCGCGGATCAGAGCGCTACCAGCCAGCAGTTACCATTCGAACGAACATCTGGGAGAAGCGGGATCTCTCCTACACCTTCCGTAGCCTCCGTCAGCGTGCCTGCCGGCACTTCGATTACGATTCGTATGCAATCGCCGGTTTCGAGCGCCAGCTCTCGCTCGGGAGATTCGTTCGAGGCGGTTCTGGCTGAGCCCATTGTCATCGCGGGAGCGACTGTGGCTCCACGCGGGGCTGCGGTAAGAGGGAAGGTCCTGGCGGCAAAGGCCTCGGGGCGCCTGCGGGAGCCGGGTTATCTGAGGCTGGCTCTGAGTTCCATCTCAATCGATGGGAAATCCGTGCCGCTACAGACTTCCAGCCTATTCGTGAAGGGCGCTTCGCACGAGAAACGCGATCTGGTGCTCATCGGCGGCGGCACCGGCGCCGGGGCGCTGATCGGCGGCCTGGCCGGCGGTGGCAAAGGAGCCCTCATCGGCAGCGCCGTCGGCGCGGCAGGCGGAACCGGCGGCGCATATGCTACTGGCAAGGAAGATGTTCAGTTCCTGGCGGAGCGGCGTCTTACCTTCCGGCTGACCCAGGCGTTGCCAGCCCAAGACTGACTCCCAAGTCCCCTGTTGGTTCGCGACCGCTTTCCGTGCCGTCGATACACATTGCGGTACTTCCGTCACTGGTTCGTTTGATTATCGGTTGGATGAAGTGGCTTGAAGAGACAAAAATAGAAGTACTGTCCCAGTGAGGTTACTGAAAGTGCGATCTGCATCCACATCCAACTTGCGAACACGTCTTAGCTAGGAGGTCAAGAATGGTCCTTGCAAGGTGTGCTGCGCTGAAACGGCTCTTTCCACTGCTGGCGAGTCTCGCGCTGTGCGCCTTGCCGGTTCGGGCGCAGGTCACAGTCAGTCAGGGAACGCTCGGAGCGGCAACGGGGACCAGCGCCGCTACCGCGGCGCCTCCAGCAGGAACGGCGGCAAATGATGTCGCCATTGTGTATTGTTGGGCGCGCAATACCGGCGACACAACGGCCGTGAGCGGCTATACGGAGATTCCTGGCACACACGTCAACACTTCGACCGGCTCGCATCGTTGGTTTTGGCGGCGCCTATCGGGCGCGGCCACTACGGCCACATGCAATCACAATACGAGCAGTGACAACTATGCCCGCATGTTTGTATTTCGTGGTTTGGTGAAAAATGGGAACCCATGGGACGCGGTTAACGCGGGAGTTTCGGGCGCCCCCGACTCCAGTGGCGAATACACTGTTTCTGGGATTACCGCTGGTACTCAGTCGATGGTCGTGGTGTTTTCCGGTTACGAGGACAATGACGAATCCAATATAGCCTGCACTGGTACTGCCCCCGCGGCATATACAGCCAGCTATGCCGAAAGCAGCACGGGCAGCGGCGGTTCCATCAATGCGTGCTATGCGATCAAATCATCGGCGGGAGCCACGGGCGGCATTCTGGTCAATTATGGCAACTTGGCCGGCAGCCACGACGCGGGTACGTTGGCGATTTCTTTGACTCACGCGTGTTCAGGCCCGACGATTGGTGCGCACACGGTGTGTGGCGGCGCGACGGCTTATGAGAATCCTTCGCCCGCCGCTTTCGTCTCCGCCACTTATACCCCGGCCGTTGGCAATGGAGTTCTTCTGCAACTTTCCTGGGGCGGCGGAAGCGACCCACTCAACGAGTCAATTACCTCGATCGTAAATCAGGATGGCATTTCTCTGGATTGCTTTGTGGCCAGTCCGGGCTCTACTTCTAGGCTTTATAGTGGACCAGGAACAGATGAAGAAGCCTGGGCGTTTTATTACTGCCCCGCGATTCCGTCCAGTCCATCCATAACCGCGATTCGGGCCAATCTGAGTGCAAGCACCCCTTTCATACAGGAGAACGTCGTAGAGTTTTCCGCTGGAACCATTCAGACCACGGATTTCTGGGACAACGAGAACACTGCGGTCAGTTCGCTGGAAGGGCAGGAAGCTTCCGTATCGCTCACGAACACTCACGCCAATGATTTGCTGATTGCCTATCTTCACAATGGCTTGCCCACGTATCCAAACGGAGGCTATCCTCCGGTCACGGCGGACTCCAATTACACGGCAATTGTGGGCAACCCCGCCTACCATGCGAATGAAATGCTGGAGGCAAAAGCCGTCTCATCCACGGGAAGCCAGACTGCAACGATTACCTGGAATACTCCGTTGCAGTGGTTTGCAGGTATGGTCGGATTGAAAGCAGTGGATAGCGGCAGTGCGTCGACGTTTACGTTCGACCTTTCTACTTTGCCGGCACAGACATTTGGCAATGCTCCATTCAGCGTTGCCAGCTACGTGACCACCAACAGTACGGGGACAGCCACGTTCGCACTGGGCGCGGGGAGCGTCGGGTGCACGGTTACCTCAGCCGGCCTGGTGACCATCACGGGCGCGGCAGTGGGGACTAATTTCTGCGTCATCGCAGCATCACTGCCAGCCAACGGAAATTACTCGGCTGCAGGTCCAATCTCGCAATCGTTCCAGATCGCTCGGGGAACACCGGCATTCAGCTTTAGCCTGTCGAGCCTGCCGGCGCAGACGTTCGGCAATGCGCCGTTCAGCGTCGCCGGCTACGCAACCACCAACAGCACCGGGAAGCTCACGTTCGGTCTGGGTACAGGGAGCGCCGGATGTACGGTTACTTCGGGGGGAGTGGTGACACTCACCGGTCCGGCAGTGGGTACCAATTATTGTGTTATTACAGCATCTCTGGCGGCCAGCGCGAATTACTTGGCTGCGGGCCCAATCTCGCAATCGTTTCACATTGCCTCGGCGACACTAACCCTACGGTCGATTAGCGTCACGCCGACTAACCGGTCTATTGCCAAAGGCACGACGCAGCAATTCACTGCGACGGGAACCTACAGTAATAGCAGCAGGCGAAACATTACTTCGAGCGTGACATGGTCTTCCTCGAGCGCTTCGGTAGCGACCGTTGCGAGCACAGGGTTGGCATCCGGCGTCGGCGCCGGAAGTGCCATCATCCGCGCGAGTTTGAGCGGTGTCTCGGGATCCACAAGTCTGACGGTGCGAAGAAGCCGATTGGGGTCTTCTGGGCGCTGATTTCGCCGCTGACAAACTGCGCTGCTAACGGTACTAGGGGAAATACCCCGATTCCTCGCGTTCTTTTTCCCTTTTTGGCCCCACGTTTTGCTCATCCCATTTTTGTTCATCCGTCACACTTTCTTGTGACGAATAGCCTTAGCACGCACCGTTCTTCCGCCTAGACTTCCCAAATGGGGAGCCTGCGAGAACACGGATCGCCAACACCATCCTTCCCGATTGGGAATGCAGGCCTAGCCAGCCCTTCCCGTCCATGCAGGAGCGGCGGTGGTTCCGTTTGCGGCAGGTTCCGCCGTGGAACGTTCGCCACAGAATATGCGCGGTTTCTAACCGAGGCGGCCAGGCGCTTCTCCATGGTCGAACTATGAACGCGATCGCACAATTTCGAACGCAGAGTGGGGACGCGCCGGATGCCGCCGTATTACGTGCTGCCGTGGAGGCCTGCCCATCCGGCCTGGCGATCGTCGAGGACGGCCAAGTATTGTTCGCGAATCGTGCCTTCGCGGAAATTTTTGGCTATTTTCACAGCACGGCGGTTCAGGGCCGGGCTCTGTCTGAATTTCTGCCTGACCCCCAATTCCTCGCCCGGGCTAAGGGGCAAGGCGCGGCCATGAGTTCCTCCATGAGTTTCTCGTCAGCCAGTCGCACATCCGTGGGGACGCGCCAGGACGGCGCCCCTCGCAGGCTCGAAGCTGCCTGTGCTCGGTTTGGAGTTCCCAAACGCAACCTTCTGGTAGTGAGCGCGCGTGATTGGGGAGAAACTCAGCCTCGCGAAGAACAGTCGGAGGAGTCGAGGAATATGGAGGCCATGGGCCGCCTGGTCGGTGGGGTGGCCCATGACTTCAACAATCTCCTCACTGGAATCCTGCTTTATTGCGACCTGCTGCTCGCCGGACTGGATACGGGCAGCCCGCTGCAAGCGTATGTGGAAGAGATTCGGAAAGCCGGAAGCGACAGCGCCGGACTCATTCAGCAGTTGCTGGCCGTAGCACGGCCGCAAGTCGCGCCAGCTCAGGCCGTGTCCTGGAACGAGGTGGTCGCGGGCATGCGCAATCTGCTGACCCGGTTGGTCGGTGAACATGTTGAACTAGTGACCGAATTGGCCGTTGATGCCGAACCGGTCGGGATGAATCCTACTCAGATGCGGCAGATTGTCCTCAACCTGCTGCTGAACGCCCGCGACGCGATGCCGGAAGGCGGGCGAATCACGCTGACGGCCGGAGGCCGAACTAGCAGGCCTTCCCTGGACTCGCCCCCGTCTTCGGCTGCCACCGACCTTACCGTCACCGATACCGGTTGCGGCATGGATGCGGAGACGCGATCCCATCTGTTTGAGACCTTCTTCACCACCAAGCCGCCGGGCCATGGCCATGGTTTAGGCATGGCCATGGTGGACCGAATCGTGAAGGAACGCGGCGGCACGGTTGAGGTGGAAAGTGAAGCCGGCAAGGGCACGCGTGTGACCGTCCGTTTGCCCCGCGCCAATCGAAAGCCCGAGCTTGAATCCGAACTGAAGAGAGGGAACGAATCATGACCACAGCCTTAGCCACTGCTGCTTTCCATCCGCTACAGATCGAAGGCGCAAACTTCCTGAACTTGATGATTGTTGACGATGAGCGCGCCATCCGCGAAGTGTGCCGCGAGGTAGGGCAATCGCTGGGCTTCAACACTTCCGTGGCTGACTCCGCCGAGCACGCTTACCGCCAGCTCGATGCCCAAGGCATTGACGTGGTGCTGCTCGACCTCAAGCTGCCGGGGGCCGGGGGGATCGAGGCCCTGCGCCAGATCAAGGAACGGCGGCCCGAGGCGGAGGTCATCGTCGTAACTGGATACGGCACGGTGCAGTCCGCGGTGCAGGCCCTGAAGAACGGCGCCTACGACTATATGACCAAGCCATTCAGCATGGACGAACTGAAGCTCTTGTTAGAGCGCGTCTCCGCCCACATGAAGTTGAAGAGCGAAAACCGCATCTTGCGCGAAAAGATCAGATCCAAGCAGGGCTTTGGCGGCATCGTGGGCCGCGCACCGGAAATGGAGAAGCTGTATCGCATTATCGCCAAAGCCGCGCAAAGCAATCACCCCGTCTTGATCCTTGGGGAAAGCGGGACGGGGAAGGAAATGGTGGCGCGCTCCATTCATTTTTCCGGTCCCTACCGTGACAAGCCGTTCATTCCGGTGGACTGCGGATCACTGGTTCCGACCCTGATCGAAAGCGAACTCTTCGGCTATGTGAAGGGTGCCTTCACCGGTGCCATGCAGGCCAAAGAGGGTCTGCTGGCAATCGCCGATGGGGGCACGGTCTTTCTGGATGAAGTGGGAGAGTTGCCGGTCGATCTTCAGGCGAAGTTGCTGCGGTCGATCCAGGAAAAGGAAATCCGGCCCGTGGGCAGCACCAAGCGGACGCCGATTAATGTGAGGATTCTGGCGGCCACGAATCGCGACCTGGAGCATGCGGTGGCGGATGGTACTTTCCGGCGCGATCTCTACTTTCGCCTCAATGTCCTCAGCTTGAGAATTCCACCGCTGCGCGAGCGCCGGCAGGACATACCCTTGCTGGTCGGATATTTTCTGGAACGGCTTTCGCGCTCAACATCCGAAGAGCGCACGGTCAGTGACGACGCGCTCAAGGCCATGCTGGCTTACGACTGGCCAGGGAACGTGCGCGAGTTGGAAAACTGCCTGGAGCGGGCCAGCGCCCTTACCACCGGGCCAGTGATCAACGTCGGGGACTTGCCCACCGCGATCCACAGCGCCAGAAGCACACCCGAGAATGGGGATGGCTCATCGAAGATTCTCCCTATGGCGGAGCTGGAGAAGCAAACCATCCTCAATACCATCACCCAATTGAATGGAGACAAACTCATGGCGGCGCGGCTGCTGGGGATTGGCAAGACCACGCTGTACCGCAAGCTAAAGGAATATTCTGCCCAGCCCTGAGGCAGATAAGGCACAGATACAATTCAAAAGAACTGAACTGGGGCTCGCAATTTCCCGCGACGGGAACGGGTTCATCGAAAACGGCGCTAAACGGTTCATTTTCAAGGGACCGTGCTGTGGCCGAAGACGTGCAGTTCCACAGGTATGATTCTGCTAATTACGCCCTCGGCGCGCGCTCAAGATTGCGCCGAGGCGTTGCACGAAGCCACTTCTGAAACCACCCACGTAGCCGCTACGCTTCGCCAGGCGTCCGCGCAACTGCGTTCCGAAGAGTACTCTGCGGTCGTGATCGATCAATCCATGCTCGAAGCGGAGCCCGATGAGAGCGACATGATTTTGCAGCACCTCGGAACAGCGATCCCCGTCTACGTAAACTTCGCCATCAGTGGAATTGCCCGGGTGGTGAGCGAACTGCGAGTATCTCTCCATCGCCGCAAGCGCGAAGATCTGGTGGCGAGACGAGAGGCCGAACGCGCCCTGCGCAACGAACTCAAGGGGACTGTCACGGCTCTGTTGATTTCCTGCGAAATGCTGCTGCAACTT
Organism: uncultured Acidobacteriaceae bacterium; assembly: GCA_963735545.1. Classification (GTDB taxonomy): domain Bacteria; phylum Acidobacteriota; class Terriglobia; order Terriglobales; family Acidobacteriaceae; genus PALSA-270. Next base: position 68,726 of record CAVTLU010000011.1, on the reverse strand, counting down.
CCGGAGATTCCACCCGCGGCAGAATCCAAGATGCACACCGTGCACCAACTCGCTCAGGAGATGCGCAGCAAGCTCGGAATCGTCGAATAACTTCGTTCTTTCCCCGGTTTTCGACCATTTTGCTGCGATCTTGGTGCAATTTCTTGCAATAATTCGTCGAACTTCAGAAATATTCTTTTGACGGCCCGCATTCCCACACTACAATGGCGCAACGCTGTAACGCAGATGGCGTGCCCACTGCGGGTTTCACCCATTCTCCCTGGGGACTCTGGTGCATATTCTCGTCACAACCGATACCGTGAGCAACGTGTGGACCTACTCCCGCGAGTTGGTCACTGGACTAGTCAACCGAGGTGCGCGCATCACTTTGGTCAGCGTCGGTCAGATCCCCATGCCCGAGCAAACTGCCTGGATGGAAAAACTGCGCGGCCTGGAATATCACCCGACCGCATTTCGCCTGGACTGGATGCACGAGGGCGAGCAGGACCTGGAGGAATCTTCCTCCTATCTTACGGCGCTGGTGCGCGAAGTGAAGCCCGATCTTTTGCACCTGAATCACTTGTGTTATGGAAGCCTGCCGGTCTCCGTACCCCGGTTGCTCGTGGCCCACGGAGACATGATCAGCTGGTCGAAAGCCATGCACGGGCACGAGCCGGAGGACAGCGCTTGGCTGCGCTGGTACCGCGACCTGGTGATCCGCGGCTTGGCGCAGGCGAACGCTGTGGTTGCCCCCACCGTGTCCATGCTGGATGCGGTGCGCTCCTGTTACACCTGGCCGCGGCGTGACTGCGTGATTTACAACGGCCGCAATCCTCTGTATTTCAATCCCTACATGGGCAAGGAAGAGCTGGTGCTGTCGGTGGGGCACCTGTGGGACGCTCGCAAGCAAGTCTCCTTGCTGACGCAATGTACGCATTCTTTGCCGGTCTGCATCGTAGGGTCGGAACTGCCGGAGCCCACGAAAAGGCTTCCCATTCGTGCCGACGTTAAGCTTGCCATCGATAACGTGAGCATCTCCTTCCGAGGGCCTCAGAGCGAAGGGCAGCTGCGCACGTTGTACGGCAAGGCTGCGATCTACGCGGCTACGTCGCGCTACGAACCTTTCGCCACTACGTCCGTGGAGGCTGCATTCTCGCGTTGCGCCATTGTCGCCAATGATGTTCCCGACTTCCGTGAGTTGTGGGGAGACGATGCGCTCTACTTCCGTGCGAACGACGCTTCCAGCCTGGCCGGGGTCATTCATCGTCTGGGCGAGGACCGGAACTTGTGCCGCACCTACGCCAACCGTGCCTACCAGCGCGCCCGCGAGCGCTTTACCGCCAAGCGCATGATCGACGAATACCTCCGCCTCTATCAGGATCTTCTCAGCGCCAGGGCGATGGCGGCCTGAGCAGCTCCTGGAAGCCACAAACTGAAAACAGAAAACCGATATCTGACAACCAATATCTGACAACCGATCTGTGCCCCTTCGGTGGTATCTTTTCTATTGTCACTAGTTTCATCCAACCCCCGGAGGCCTCATGCCCGCAGTAAAAATCATTATCAGGAAGAACGGTCCCTATCGCGTTGAAGCGCCCGAAGGCGCCATCGAAATGGTAGACGCCGACGGCAATCAATATGACTTAACCGGCAAGCCGGCTTTTTCTCTGTGCCGCTGCGGCGCTTCGGTTAACAAGCCTTTCTGTGATGGAACCCATAGCAAGTTGGGATTTCAGGCAGCAGAGTCTGCGGTAAAAAAGGCCGATGGCACCAGTTAAGAAATACAAGGCTACTCAAGGTGATCGCCTGGCGAAGGCGATCATTCCTCGCGCCATTGTTTGAGTTGTGGAAACGGCTCGGCCCCTGGCCGAAGCTTGAAGAAGGCTCTTATTCGCACGGCACAAGATCGAGCGCTCGGTATGCACCGCAAGATTACGCGGCGCGATTTTCTCGACGGAGTTGCCCTCGCCGCGGGCGCGGCCCTGCTTCTTCCTTCTGCCTATGCCGCCCTCGGGGCTTCCACGGACCCGGAAAAATCACCGGACTATTATCCCCCGGCTTTGACCGGGCTGCGTGGCAGCCATCCTGGCTCTTTCGAGGCCGCGCACAGCCTGCGCGACGGGACTTTCTGGGAAAGCGCGGGAACGCCTGTCGACACCGGTGAGGTTTACGACTTGGTAATTGTCGGCGGCGGCATCAGTGGGCTTAGCGCCGCCCACTTCTTCCGCAAGTTAGCCGGGCCGAAGGCTCGCATTCTCATTTTAGAAAATCATGACGATTTCGGCGGACACGCCAAGCGGAACGAGTTTCACGCCAGCCACCCGATGCGGCTGGGTTTCGGGGGCACTTACTCGATCGAGAGCCCGGCGCCCTATAGCGCGGTTGCCAAGAGACTGATCCGGGAGTTGGGCATCGATGTTTCGTCCTATTCACGCTATGTGTCGACCGACGCCTACAGCTCCCGAGGCCTGTCGCCCAACATTTTCTTCGATAAGGAAACCTTCGGTGCCGACAAACTCGTGCCCCATCCCGAGCCTCTGGAGCAAGGGGAATCGCGGTGCATGCCGGTGGGGCAGGACCGCTGGCCCAGGTTCTTGAGCGAGGCCCCGCTATCCGAGGCTGCGAAGGCTGATATGCAGCGCCTTTTCCACTCGGACCAGGATTATTTGCCTGGGCTTAGCTCGGACCAAAAGAAGGTTCGTCTGGCGAGGATGAGCTACGCAAGTTTCCTCGCCGATACCATTGGCGTGGCAAAACCGATCGTTCAGTTCTATCAGGCCGCGCCACAGCCTTTGTTCGGCGTGGGCATTGATGCCGTCTCGGCGCAAGATGCCTGGGGTCTTGGTTATCCCGGCTTCCAGGGTATGAACCTCGATCCTGCCCCCGGACGGGGCATGAATCGTGATGCCATTCCAAATGAAGAAGCGGAGCGCTACTTCTTCCACTTTCCCGATGGGAACGCTTCCATCGCGCGACTGCTGGTCCGCAAACTGATTCCGGCCGCGATTCCGGGCAAGACCGCTGCCGATATGGTCCTGGCGCGCGCCAACTACGCCCGGCTCGATCAGAAAGCCTCTCAGGTTCGCATCCGCCTGAATAGCACAGTGGTGCGCGTCAAGCACCGGGGCGACCCGGCCAGCGCAAAGGAGGTGGAAGTTGCCTATGCCCGCGGCGGCAAAGTCTTCACCGTCCGTGCGGCGCATTGCGTCCTGGCCTGCTGGCACATGATGATTCCCTACATCTCCGATGAATTGCCCGAAAAGCAGAGAGAGGCGTTGGCGGCGGCGGTCAAGGTCCCATTGCTGTACACCAATGTCGTCGTGCGAGATTGGACCTCGTTCCAAAAGCTGGGAGCATGTTCCGTGTATGCCCCAGGCTGCTACCACTCGCGCTTTAATTTAGATTTGCCGGTGAGCATCGGCGGCTACCAGTGCACGCGCAAGCCGGAAGATCCGATTGTGGTCCACATGATGAAGACGCCCTGCAAGCCAGGCCTGCCGGCGCGCGACCAGCATCGCCTCGGGCGTTTTGAGTTGTTCACCACTGAGTTCGAAACTATCGAGCGCAACATCCGCGACCAACTGGCTCGTACCCTGGGGCCCGGAGGCTTCGATCCCGCCCGCGACATCACCGCGATTACCGTAAACCGCTGGCCGCACGGCTACGCTTACCAATACAACTCCCTATGGGATGAATTCTGGCTGAATGGCGGCGAGACTCCCTGCGAAGTGGCTCGCAAGCCCTTCGGACGAATCGCCATCGCCAACGCGGATGCCGGGGCGTATGCCTATACGGACTGTGCAATCGATCAGGCGTGGCGGGCCGTAGGGGAGATCACGAAGGCGTAGCTGCCCGAATCGTCTGCAGAGCAAGTCCCCTTACAGAGACTCTGATTCGGCATCTGTGTTCCTCTGTGTTCCCCTGTGTCCTCTGTGGTTTATGGTTTGCGGTGGATGATTTGAGCAGAGTTTCGTTAGGAAATGCCGCTTAATATCAGTACGATTTAGTATATAATAAGCTACGTATTTGGAGTACATATGGCGACGCTCTCAAGCCCCGACTTGGGTTTCGATCTTCGGAAAGTACCTGATCTGACCGATCCGGCGACACGTAAGCGGCTGAGTCCGGCTGCGGTCGAGGCCTTCTTCAAGATTGCCGAATACTGGGATTTGACGAACGAAGATGCCATGGCGTTGCTCGGCGGCGTCTCCCACGGCCGGTACTACCAGCTAAAGAGAAGCCGCAAAGGTGTTCTGACGCAAGACGAACTCACCCGCATTTCGTTTTTGATCGGAATCTTCAAGGCCCTGAATATCCTGTTCAGCCGCAAGCTAGCCAGCCAGTGGGTTTCGCGGCCAAACGATAATCCCATGTTCGGCAACGCGCCTCCTCTGGAGTTGCTGGTTCGCGGAGGAGTTCCCGGCATGTTGGGCGTCCGCCGATTGCTAGATAGCCGTCGCGGCGGCAGGTAGGCGTTGCTCGGCACGAGTCCGATCGATCGGCGGGACACGCACCGCTTAATCCCCGCGCAGTTCGCCGACGACGGCGCCTCGGTTCTCGCCCGCCTGAGTGACGATCAGGCGATTCTCAACGGAATCTTCGAACTCGACAACGCGACCAACGACCGCCTATGGGCGGAATCCGGGCGCTCGCCGGGTATCGACGCCCGCGAGTTGGTGTTTGGAATTCCTTCCTACATCATCATCAACGCCGCCTTTTGCCATCCTGCGCCGCGAGGCTCGCGGTTCAATTCTTCGGATCGCGGCGCCTGGTATGCGTCTTTTGATTTGAAGACTTCGCAAGCAGAAGCCGCTTATCATCGACGGCTCTGGCTGCGGGAAACCAGGTGGGAGGAAGAAGACGTCGCAGAATACACCGACTACCTCGCAGACTTTCGCGCCGACTTCCACGATCTGCGGGGCGTGAAGGAGCAGGGGGATTGCCTGTCGCCGGACAGCTATGCCGCCTCGCAGGCGTTGGCGGCAGAGCTGCTCAGGATGGGCTCAGCTGGAATCGTTTACCCAAGTGTTCGACTTGCGAGGGGGACCTGCATCGCTTGTTTTCGGCCGGTGCTGGTGACGAATGCGCGCAAGGGAAGGAGCTTTACGCTTGAGCGCACGGGAAAGAGTTCTAGGGCAGACTGGAAATTAGGCCGGTGATGGGCGGAGGCTCAGCTACCGCGGAAAATGGTAGTAAACATCCTGCTTCGAGGCGATCGCGCTTCCGTCCCGGGTTGCCGGCTGGAATTGCCACCGCAAAACCGCCGCCAGCACTTTCTGATCAATCTGAGGGCCCAAGCTCTGTACGACCTTCGATTCCACGATGTTTCCCGCTTCGTCGATGGTGATTTCTACTACCACATCGCCGGAGGCGCTATTGCGCAACTCCGGCTCCAGGATCGGATCGGGAGAAAATACCGGCAGCGCGGGCCGCACCTCGGGCCCGTTCACCGTCCCATAGGAAAGCGATCCGAAGGGCATCCCAGCCAGCGCCTGGTTGGTCGCTACTGGAACTCTCGCTTCCTCTTCCAGTTCAATTTTCGCGATGGGTGGTTCCGAATGCGCGTCTTTTCGATTTGAGAGGCCTCCTCCAAACCAAATGCCTGCCGGCGCGCTCCGGCAGATCGCCACTCGGAGCGGAAAAATATAGCGGAGTCAACGACGCTCCGTAGTTTCCGCTAACCACGGAAGAGGGTGACACAAAGGTAGGGGCGGCAGAGTGCAGCATCCATCCCAGAATCAGAAAGTGAACTGCAAGCGAGGTGCCCAGACAAATGTCCCGCTGGCGGCGCCTTCCGAAATGAATCTCCGCGAACATACAACTAATGTAGACGTTTGCAGCCGACTTCGGTTAGTGAATCGTCTTGGTCTTCCGCGACATGTAATCCATCAGGAGATACTGTCCCAGCGTGTAAGGCGTCGTGAAGTACGCCTTGCCGCGGCACATCTCCGTGACCTTCTGCACGAACTGCACCAGCCCGTAGTCGGATGCCAGCATGAAAGTATTGATCATCACCCCCGCGCGCTTGCACTTGGAGACTTCTTCCAGCGTCTGGCTCACCACCAGGGGGTCAAGGCCGAAGGCATTCTTGTAGATGCGTCCATCTTCCAAGGTCAGCGCTGAAGGCTTGCCGTCGGTGATCATCACGATCTGCTTCATGTCTTTTCGCTGGCGCTGCAAAATGCGTTGCGCCAGCCGTAGCCCCTCGCGAGTGTTGGTGTAGTAGGGCCCCACCTTAACCCGAGCCAGTTGGGAAAGCGGAACCTCCTCCGCCGAATCATGAAACAGAATCAGCGAGAGCGAGTCACCGGGATACTGCGTGCGAATCAACTGCGAGAGCGCCATGGCAACTTTCTTCGCCGGCGTAAAGCGGTCTTCGCCGTAGAGAATCATGGAGTGGGAGCAGTCGAGCATCAACACCGTGGCGCAGGAAGACTGGTACTCGCACTGATGCACCTGCAAGTCGGAGTACTCAATGTTGAGCGGCAACTGCAAACCCTCGCGTTGAATCGCGCTGGAAAGAGTCGCAGTGATATCGAGATTGAGCGTGTCGCCGAACTCATAGGTTCGGGAAGACCCGCTGGTTTCGATGCCAGTCGACAAATCGCGCGTATCGTGGCGCCCGAAACTCGACTTCCCGAGCGACCCCATCAGATCGCGCAGCGTCTTGTACCCCAAAAAATCCAGGCTCTTGTCGGTGATCTCAAACTTCGCTTGCTGTGCCTCGCCGGTCTGCCCGCCCACGCTGGACTGCTGCGATGGATCATGCGGCTGGTCGATGCTGATGTAATCCTCCTGCTGCATGCGTTCGATCAACTGCTCGATGAGTTCGTCCAGGGCGCCATCCATCTGCATCTGCCTGAGCCGCTCCCGCATTTCCTCGTTGAGCACATCTCCTTCGAGCAGAGCTTGCTCCAAAGCGCGGCGCAAATCGTCGAGCGTCGGCTCGCCGTCGGAGAAATTGTCATACATGTAATTCTGGAATCCGCTCTGCAGCAGGAAGTCAGAGAGCGCGCTGAGCAGGTCCTCCATGCTCATTTCGCCGGCAGGATCAGGCACGTATTTGCTGTAGCGAATGCGTCTCATAGAGCCATCAGCCATCAGCCGTCAGTCATCAGGTAAACCATCTGGGCGCCAGGATTATGTGGTTTTCCTGAGGGCTGACGGCTGATGGCTGATGGCTAAGAGCTAGTTAAACGACCTTCTCGGCCTATACGGCGGATCGTCGCGTTCAAACGGCTTTTCCGACGCTTTGGGCTGTTTCTCGCCGGCTTTGAACACGCGCTCTTCATCGCGTCCAATGCGCTTGTGCGCATGCAGCCCTTCCAAAACGAACTCGGCGGCCGAGACCTGAGTCTCCTTGCCGTCCTTGGGACCGACGTTCACCTTGCCCAACTTCTCCATCAGGCCCTGAATGCCACGCAGGGATTCGAGCGCATCCACCGCCCCGGCGCTGTCGGCGAGTTGAATTTCTCCACCCAGGTCAAACCACTGCACCACCTGCTGCATGTCGACGCCCTTGAAGTATTCGTCGAATGTCCGGGCAATCGCGCTGCGGATCAACTCGCGGCCCACATGATCCGCGCCCTTCATCTCGCCCTCATACTCGAGTTCGAGCTTCCCGGTGATGGCCGGCAGCGCGGCGTAAACGTCCCCAATGCGCGGCACTACCACCTTCTCGTCGTGCCGGATGGCGCGCCGTTCCGCGTTCGAGATCACATTCTCCATGCAGGAAATCGGCAGCCGCTGGCTGACGCCGGAGCGTTTATCGATCTTCTTATCTTCACGCGCGCTGAAAGCGATGCGCTCAATCACCTCCTGCACGTACTTGGGAAGATGCAGCTTGTATCCCTCACGCTGCGTCCACGCCTCTTGCGTGGTAATGGCGATGCCTTCCTCTACCGTCGCCGGATAGTGGGTGCGAATCTCGGACCCGATACGGTCTTTCAGCGGTGTGATAATTTTGCCGCGCGCCGTGTAGTCCTCCGGATTGGCGCTAAACACCAGCGCCACATCGAGCGGCAGGCGAATCGGATAGCCCTTAATCTGCACGTCGCCTTCCTGCATGATGTTGAACAGGCCTACCTGAATCTTTCCGGCCAGATCGGGCAACTCGTTAATCGCAAAAATACCGCGATTTGCCCGCGGCAGCAGGCCATAGTGCACCGTCATCTCGCTGCTGAGGTGATGTCCGCCGCGTGCCGCTTTGATGGGATCGATGTCGCCGATCAAATCCGCAATCGTTACATCGGGGGTGGCGAGCTTTTCCACGTAGCGCTCGTCGGGCGTGAGATATGCCACGGCACTGGCATCACCGCACTCGGCGATTCGCTCGTGGCAACGCCGGCAGATCGGCGCATAAGGGTTATCGTGAATTTCACAGCCTTCGAGGTAAGGCATGTAGGGATCGAGCAGGCCGGTCAGAGCCCGCAAAATCCGGCTTTTAGCCTGGCCGCGCAATCCGAGAAGAATGAAATTGTGCCGCGACAGAATCGCATTGACGATCTGCGGCACCACGGTGTCGTCGTAGCCCACAATCCCAGGGAAGATCGGCCCATCCTGGCGCAGCTTTTCCACCAGGTTCTCGCGCAGCTCATCCTTAACGTGGCGGGTGCGCAAGCGCGATTCTGAAAATGGACTGCGGCGCAATTCGCCGAGTGTACGCGGGAAACTCATGATGGCAAAACCCCCCACGCAAAACCGCTGCTAGTACCGATTATACGCCCGCCGGTTTCCCGGTTCTTAACTCGGCAGCACCAGTGTGGGGGACTAGCAATACCCATCTGTGGGGATGGGCATTGCCCATGTGGGGACGGGCGCCTCGCCCGTCCAGCGCGCGAAGTTTGCGTGCACAGTCGCTGCCACCGCCGAAACTGCTAGGGAAACTCTGATTACGACGCAAGCCCTAAACCACAGGGGGGCACAGGGAAGCACAGGGGAAACAAACGCTCAGTCAGAGCCTAGCGTAAGCACTACGCATGCCCATTTCCTCCCGCCTTCTGCCGCACATGCACCGTCCGCCGCAGGCTGGGCAGAATCGTTTCGAAATAGGAGACAATCGCCTGCACCCGCTCTCCCTCCGACCTCATGCCCAACAGGTTTTGCTTGAAGTCGAGATCCAGTGGCAGCGATCCCGCAAGATAGAAAGAAAGTGGCTGGCCCTCGGCTCCCTCCGGCTCTCCCCCCGCCAAAGCCAGGATTTCGCCGTGCAGCTTGGTTGCCTGCGTAATTTCTTCGGCGGTTGCGTTGCCGGGCTCGTCCTGCAGGTAAAGCACATCGGCCTGAAGAAAAGGCCGCTCCTGGTTGACTTCCATGACCTCGAAGCGGCGGCCGCCCTGGGTCGCAATGTCCATGCGCCCATCGGAATACTGCTTGGTGACAGCGAGAATCTCCGCGGTGCAGCCGATCTCGGCAATGCCATCGTCCTTGGCGCGCACCACGCCAAAAGAAGTCTTCTGTGCGAGGCATTCCGAAATCATTTCCCGGTAGCGCGGCTCAAATACATGCAGCGGCAAAGGCGTGCCTGGCAGCAACACCAAATCCAATGGAAACAGCGGTAGCAGTGTGCTCAAGCAGCCTCCGAAGCGTTCGTGGGGGAACGGCGCGCGCTTTTCAGATTGTACAGCGCTTGACTTGGCTCACGATTGAGAATAGAAGCTCGGCATGACAACAGAGAACGACAACGATCTCACCGGCAAAATCACCGTAGTGACCGGCGCCTCCATGGGCATTGGCGAAGCCATTGCCCGCCTGTTCGCCGATCAGGGCGCGAGCGTAGTTCTATTGTCCCGCGATGCGGGACGGGCCGAAGCCGCCCGCGGCCGCGTGGGACATGCGGAGCGCACCCTGGCGCTCTCGTGTGACGTCCGCCATCGGGAAGAGATCGATCGCGTTATCGGCCTGACCATGCATCGCTTTGGGCGCATCGATATCTGGATCAACAACGCCGGCCACGGCCTTCTGGACTCGGTTGCCCAAGCCGATATGGCCGCCTGCCGCGAATTGTTCGACACCAATTACTTTGGCGCGCTTGCCGCCATGCAGGCCGTAGTTCCGATCATGCGGCAGCAGAACTCCGGCGCGATCGTCAATATTTCCAGCGTCGCCGGACACATCCCTTTGCCATTCCACGCGCTGTACAGTGCCACGAAATTCGCGATGAACGCGACCGGCAAAGCAGCTCGTATTGAACTGAAGAGCGCCGGCATCCACGTGATGACGGTTTGCCCGGGCTACGTCCGCACCAACTTCGGAGCCAACGTGGTGAGAGGGAGTGAACAAAAGCAGGTGCGCCCAGGCTCGGTCCGCGGCATCAGCGCCGAACGAGTAGCCCGCGCGGTGCTGGTGGGGTATCGAAAAAAGAAGCGAGAAGTAGTCGTCCCCTGGACCATGCATCCAGTCGTCAAGCTCTACCAGCTGTTTCCTGGGTTGGTGGAATGGTCCATGATGAAGATGGCAAGATCAGCCTGACCACGATCTTATCGGAACGGGGCAGGCAAAAATCATGTGGGGATGAGCAAGCACCATGTGGGGACGGGCGCCTTCCGCCCGTCCAGCGGGCAAGAACCGTGTGCGGACGGGTCTTTGACCCGTCCGGCGCGCGCGGTTTTTGCGCACTATCCTAACTCCCCCAACATTCCCTCCATCTCCGCCAAAGCATGCCCATTCCCACTCCGCCGCGCGGAAGCAATCCCGTCCTCGAGCATCTTCTTAGCCTCTTCAACCCGCGAGGCCTGAGCCAATGTCTGCGCCGCCATAAAATATCCCGCAGTGTAATCGGGGTGCGCGGCCAGCAGCTTGCCAAACTCCTCCAACGCCTGTTGAACTTCGCCGGAGTTCGAGTACTCCATCGCCAGTCCGTAGCGGGCAAAGGCGTCAGCAGGATTCTGCGCCAGAATCTCGGTCAGCATTGCAATGCGGTCCATAGAGTCTCAGGTCAGAAGTTATGTAGGTGAAACGCCAAAGAGTAACACTTTGACGGAGCTATAATCCCGTAATCATGCCGCTTGCTGCGGGATCCATCAATCCGCAGACGATTACAGCCCGCCGGGGGAACGAAACCTGAGCCGCCGGTGTCGTCCGTCATGAAGGCAGCAACCGAGGAGTAAATTATGCCCGACACGTGTCTCGGTCCGTGGCAAATCTACGGCTGTGAGTGGAGTATCGGATACCTATGGCATTGGACGAGCGGGATTGCGCGCCTCGATATCTTTGTGCTCGCGCTCATGCTGGCTTACGTCGTTATTGTTGTCAGCCGCGGTTCGGTTCGTTATCACCTGGCTTGCCGTCGCTCCCGCGTTTTCGTGCGTGATGTAGCGAGCGCGCTCCACACGGGAGCATTCGATGAAGTGCTCAGGATCGCCGCAAGAACCAGGGGAAATCCTATCGCCGCAATGGTGGCGGCTGGGCTGACTGCTTTTGCTACCGTGCCTCGGCAGTTCACTCCCAGGGAGGCTACCGGCGCCGCCGATGGCGCGTTCCAGCGTGCTCAGAGGGCTTTCGCCGCAGATCTGAGCCTTGGGGTTGAGGCTCTTCGCTCAATTGGCGTTACCGCACCGTACCTCGGACTTGTTGGTACATGCATTGGTATGATGAGCGCGTTCATGGGCATCGGCATGCAGAGACAAACGGCGCTGGTAATGATCACCACATACCTAGCCGCGTCGCTTTTCACGACCGCCGCGGGGCTGATTGTAGCTGCTCCAGCAGTGTGGGCCTACAACTATCTCCGCGTGCGAATAGATGGGATTGAGAGCGAAATGTCTAACGTGGCGCTTGAAGCGATCACGCTACTTAACGCTCATCCAGACTGGCGAAACCGCTTCATCGCGGGATCAGCTATTGAGACTGCCGGGGACGCGGTCGCGTCGGAAGGGGAAGTTCGGCACGAAGAGAGGCTAACCGACGCGTGCTCCCGCATCGCAGGCAAGCTACCACTCACCAAACAGTTCTCCAAACTGCCGGCGTTCGCACTGATCGCAGCTCAAAGCCTGGCAATTGTGGTCACGGCGTTCACCTCGTTTGCATCCTTTCGCCACTCGATGGGATTGGAGGTACGCGTGTCAAGACCAAGCGACCTAGAGACGAGAGGTGATGTATCGGTCAAACCGATTCTTATACGACTGATAGAGGCAACGCCGATGGCGCAAACCACTGTCAAAGTGAACTCTAAGAAAACGCCTTGGGAAGCTCTGGGCAGTACCGTCCGGAACGAATTGAAGCTTCGACCACAGGCTACGGTTTATGTCGAAGCGGAAAACAATGTGCCGTGGGCCGACGTGGCGAAGATGATCGATATAGTTGAGGCACTTCCAGCTGATGTTGCGCTGACACGTCAGCCGAGATCTGACTCTCGCCGGCTGTGTCAATCTTGTAAGTCGGCGAAGAACTAAGGCCATTAGGCAGTGGCCCTCCCTTCCACATAGTCCGTTGTGGTTGGGCGTGCCCCGGCACCCGCTATAGTCAGAATTGAGGTGAGTTCCGTCAGTCCCCGATTTTCCAGCGGTAAGCCCGGGCTATTATTCTGAAATATGACTGAAATGCCGGAGGCAAACGCCGAGACCCCGCCTCAGACAAACTTGCTCCGGTTTTCAATTCGATGGCTCCTCCTTGGCGTGGTGCTTCTTTGGTCGCTTGCCGCATTGATCCTCGTGGCGGCCCGGTGGATCGACCCACCGACCACTGCGGTGCACATGCAGCGCCATTTGCAGGCGTGGGTTCGCGGCACGCCGTATCGCGTACGCTACAAATTCATTCCGCTCAGCCAAATCTCGCCCGATCTCCAGCACGCTGTGATCGCCGCAGAGGACGCGCACTTCTACCAACACCATGGATTCGATTGGCACCAGATTCAAATCGCTGCCGAAGACGACTTGGAAGGCGATCGGACTCGCGGAGCGTCCACCATCACGCAGCAACTGGTAAAAAATTTATTCTTTTGAAGCGACGACCCGAGCGCATGAATAAATACAGCGCGATTATCCTCAAGCGGATGGACCAAATGGGTTGGTGGTTGGTGGCTAACACTCTAGAACAACTGGCCACCACCCGCCATCGATGAGTACAATGACCCATTCAAGCAAAACAGGAGCCTGCCCTTTTGGCCTGTCCCTACTTCATGCCCACGCAAAAATCCGAAGATGGGGCCTGGCTGCACCCGTCGCGCTTGCCTCTAGGCGCGGGTTGGGCGGGCCATTGCTGCGCTCCCGGCCACGAAGGCTCGGCGCCCTCGAATGACGAACTCAGAGACTTCTGCAACCTCGGCTATGCCGCGAGACTGCTCGCGTCTGCCCAAACAGCGTCCCTTCGACGCCGTGCGTTTCTCGGTTGCGCGCGAAAGCGATTCTCATCTTCTCTTATGGTTCGTCTGCGAGATCGCGCATCGCCCTGCCGAGCACGGCCAACTCGACTACGATGCCGCGCTTGGACAATGGGCCTCTTCCCATGCCGACGCCCGCATCCAGAAGATGGCAGATTGTTACATGCAGTCTTATTTGTTGCGCCGAACTCAGCCTGCCGCTCCGAGCCCAAACGCATGACCGAAAATGACGACCTCATGATGCCCCGCCCCGTCCGCGACTCACAATCGGAGATGAACGAAATCGTCCTGCCCAACGACGCCAACCCGCTCGGCGCGCTGCTCGGCGGACGCCTCATGCACTGGATCGACCTCGCCGGCGCTCTGGCCGCGCACCGCCACTCCCGCAATTACGTGGTCACCGCCGCCATCGATCATCTGGATTTTTGGGTTCCGGTTCACGTGGGCGACTTGATCATTCTGCGGTCTTCGGTGAATCGCGTATTCCGGACTTCGATGGAGGTCGGCGTCAAAGTCTGGGTGGAGGATTACATCGCCGACACTCGCCATCATGTAAGCTCCGCGTATCTGACGTTCGTAGCCGTCGATGGCGCCGGCCGCCACTTGCCCGTCCCCGCCGTCATCCCCGAAACCGAAGATGAGAAACGCCGCTACGACGATGCGGGCCGCCGCCGCGACATCCGCCGAGCAGAGCGCGAGCGCAGAGGCGGCCACTAGCGCAACCACATGTGGGGATGGGAGGCCCGTGTGGGGATGGGCGCCTTCGCCTGTCCAGGTGGTGTGTCTGTGTTGGGACGGGTCTTTGACCGGTCCAGGCGCGCGCGAAGTTTGCGCGCGCAGAATGGCCATGAGCAAACACCTCGGACTTCTTTCCCGAAACCGCCCGCCCCTGACACCGTCCTGTGACGAAGATCACATCCCTAATCTCCCCAAATCCGCGATAATATGCGCTTCTCAAACTGAGGGCCGTAATGGATAGCGCGCTTCTGGTTCACCGCCTGCACTTCGCCTTCACCGTAACGTTCCACTATCTTTTCCCCCAGCTCACCATGGGCCTTGCGCCTCTGATTGTGGTGCTTAAGACTCTGGCCCTGCGCAGCACTGACAAAGACCAGGCCGAAATCTACAACCAGTCAGCCCGCTTCTGGGCGCGCATCTTCGGCATCAACTTCGTGCTTGGGGTAGTGACCGGAATCCCTATGGAATTTCAGTTCGGGACCAACTGGTCGCATTTCTCGCGCTTTGCCGGAGGCGTGATCGGCCAGACTCTGGCCATGGAAGGCATGTTCGCGTTCTTCCTGGAATCCGCTTTCCTGGGACTCTTTCTCTATGGCGAGAAACGCCTGAGCCCGCGCGCGCATTGGTGGTCGGCAGTTGCAGTATTCCTGGGCTCGTGGCTTTCGGGATTCTTCATCATCGCGACCGACGCCTGGATGCAGCATCCCGTAGGTTACGAGCACGCTCCCGATGGCTCCGTGCAACTCACCAGTTTCTGGGAGCTGGTGCTGAATCCCTGGGCCTGGTGGCAGTACGCCCACAACATGAGCGGAGCCGCGATTACGGGCGCTTTTGTCATGGCGTCCGTGGGAGCGTTCTATCTGCTGTGGGGCAAATACATCGAGCACGCGAAAATCTTCGTCAAAATTGGCGTGGTGGCGGGCTGCATATTCAGCATTTTCCAGCTATTTCCCAGCGGCGATGGCCAGGGCAGAATGGTGGCCCGCAATCAGCCGGCGACGCTCGCCGCCATGGAGGCACTCTTCGCCAGCCAGCCGGGAGCGCCGCTTGTCCTCATAGGCCAACCGGATGTGCAGCAGCGCAAGATTGACAATCCCGTGGTCGTCCCGCAAATGCTCAGCATGCTGACCTACCGCCGTTGGCAGGCGCAGGTGCAAGGCCTCGATGCTTTCCCGCCCGACCAATGGCCCGACAACATTCCGCTGCTCTACTTCAGTTATCACATCATGGTGGGATTGGGGACGGTCTTCATCGCAATCATGGTTGTCTCGGCATTCCTGCTGTGGCGCGGCAAGCTGTTCAACGCGCGCTGGATGCTCTGGATTCTCCTGCTCAGTCTGCCGTTCCCATACATTGCCAACACCGCGGGCTGGATGACAGCGGAACTCGGCCGCCAGCCCTGGCTGGTCTACGGCCTGATGCGTACCGCCGACGGCTACTCGAAGCTGGTTTCGGCCGGCAACGGCATGTTCACGCTGCTCGGATTTATGGGCATGTACCTCGTGTTAGGAATATTGTTTTTGTTCCTGGTTCACCGCGAGATCGACAACGGTCCCGCAGCGGAGGCCGCAGTCGGTCATTAATCGGATTGTGACTAATTAGATTTGTCATTACTCAGTTTGTCATTCCGACCGAGGAGTCTGCTTTCCGCAGTGGCAAAGAAGGAGCTATGCCAACACTCTGGTTCATCATCGTCGCCCTCATGCTGGCGGCTTACGTAATTCTCGACGGCTTCGACTTGGGCGCCGGCATAATCTATCTCTTTGTCGCCAAAACCAGTGACGAACGCCGCACCATCCTGCGCTCCATCGGCCCCGTCTGGGACGGCAACGAAGTCTGGCTTCTCGCCGCGGGAGGCACGCTCTACTTCGCCTTCCCGCAACTCTACGCCTCCGCCTTCAGCGGCTTCTACCTCCCGCTGATGATCGTGCTCTGGCTGCTCATGTTGCGCGCCATCGGCATCGAATTCCGCGCGCACATTGACAACCCGGTCTGGCAAGGATTCTTCGACGCAATCTTCGGCGGATCGAGCGCCCTGCTGACCATCTTCTTCGGCGCCGCGCTCGGCAACGTAATCCGCGGCGTGCCGCTCGGCCCCGACGGCTACTTCTTCGAGCCGCTCTGGACCAACTTCCGCGCCGGCGCCAACCCCGGCATCCTCGATTGGTACACGGTGATGGCCGGCGTAGTCGCGCTGACGACTCTCACCATCCACGGCGCGCTCTATGTCGTCGTTAAAACCGAAGGCGAATTGTCCGCCCGCGCGCGAAAAGTAGCCTTCACAATGTGGCCGGTTCAGTTGGCGCTTACCTTCATCAGCCTCTTCGCGACTTACTACGTCCACCCGCAGGTCATGCATAACTACACCCGCTATCCGCTTGGATTGCTGGTGCCGGTGTTGGTGCTGAACAGCCTGGCGCTGATTCTTTGGGCGCTTTATCAGCAAAAAGAAAAACTGGCATTTGTCGCGTCTAGTCTTTACATTGCCGCGATGCTGGTGGGCGCTGTATTCGCGCTCTACCCGGTGGTGTTGCCTGCGAGCACCGACCCCGCCTACAGCCTCACCATTCAAAATTCCGCCGCCGGACATCACGGCCTGGTGGTAGGAGTAATCTGGTGGCTCATCGGCATGGTGTTCGCGCTCGCGTACTTTGTCTTCATCTATCGCATGTTCCGCGGAAAAGTGCGGCTGGCGGACGCAGGAGCCGCACCCTATTGACGCCCGCCGGGAATCCGCTTCCACTGAGCGGAAGGCCTCCCCATGAATGACATCATTCGCTTGTTCCAGGCATTCCTTGCCCCCGCCATTTTTGTCTCCGCCACCTCCTTGCTGATCTTGTCGATCAACGTGCGGCTGATGGGCATCGTCAGCCGCTTGCGGCAGTACATCCACGCCAGACATGACGCCGCCAAGCATGACCGCCAGCAGGAAGCCGACGCCTACACTGCGCAAATCGCCGCTATCGAGCGGCGAGCGGAGTTGATTCGCCGCTGCTTCTTGCTGTCTCTGATCTCCTTAGCCGGGGCTATCGCCTCCTGCCTGCTCCTGGGCCTCGGCCTCTATTGGAAGCAGGCGGCGGAGGCCGCAGTCATTGTCTTCGTGCCCGCCATGATCTGCTTGCTGGCGGCAACCGTCTACTACATCCGCGAGGTGATGGTCGCGCTGAGTTCGGTACGCGACGAAGCTCGCGATTCGCGCTTCATGGACTTGGAGACTCCTCCCGAGGTTCCGGGCCAGAATTCGCTCTGGAACTAGTCGAGTTTGTTCACTGTCGAGAAAGTTCCGTCCAAGCGAAGCTTGGCACCTCTGAGTTAGAGAGACACCCAATTTCGGCTGAGGCATCTCGGCCGTTTCTCGGTCTATCCGTTGACACCCGTCCCAATCAACTGTACAGTTCAAATAAATGAACTGGAGAGTTTATGGATGACGGGATCGTAGTAACGGCGCTGGATGCGCGCACGCATTTCGGCAAGTTGCTTCGCCGGGTGGAGGGCCAAGGGCGGTCGCTCGTCATCGAGAAGCGCGGCAGTCCGCGAGCGGTGCTGCTCAGTCTTCGGGATTATGTGCGGCTCGCCGCTCCCGAGCCAGAGGTCCTCCAGATCATCGGCCGGGAATCGAAACAAAAGGGGACGAACCGGCTCAGCTCTGCACAGATTGACCGCGTCATCCGAGCCGCACGCCGATCGAAGCGCCGGTGATTCCGCTTCGGCTGGTCATCGATACCAATGTGGTGGTATCCGCGGCACTTAAGCCCGAGGGACTACAGCGGACAGTGCTGCTGCTCGCCATGAGCAAGCCGGCCCAGTGGTACGTTTCCCAGCCGATTATCGCGGAATATGCCGCGGTTCTGGCGCGTCCTGAACTAAAAATTCGTCGAAGCTTGCGCCAGCAACTATTGCAACTGATCAGGAACCGCGCTCGGATGGTCGCGCCATCGCGCTTGCCTCAGATTGCCTTCGACCCGGACGATAACATCTTCATCGAATGTTCTGACGCCGCGCGTGCCGACTACCTCATCACAGGCAACCAGCGTCATTTTCCGAAGTTCTGGAAGAAGACCAAGGTCATCAGTTCGAGGGAATTTCTCAGCCTTGTGGCTCCTCATCTTTTCAACCCGTGATATCGAGACTCAGGTTATCCTTCCTGCATGGCATGTCATCCTCTGCCCCCCCGAGACCAGGAACTAGTCCAAATCGTAAACGCCGCCCTGGCCGATTCCGCCCGACGCAGCGGCAAATGGCTGGCCTGCCGTCCCGGCTGCTCGCAGTGTTGCGTGGGCGTGTTTGCCATCAGCCAACTGGATGTTCTGCGGCTGCGCAACGGGCTGGCGGAACTTGAGGCGCGTGAGCCGGAGCGCGCTGCACGTATTCGCGCGCGTGCGCAAGATACAGTGCGCCGGCTTTCCCCGGAGTTTCCCGGCGATCCCGCGACCGGCATCATCGACGACTCGCCGGAGATGAAGCAGCGCTGGAATGACTTTGCCCCCGACGAGCCGTGCCCAGCGCTCCATCCCGAGAATGGGACGTGCGAAATGTATGAGTGGCGGCCGATCTTGTGCCGCACCTTCGGGCCTCCGATTATGGACGACGGCGAACTGAGCGTCTGCGAGCTGTGCTTCGACGACGCGACGGACGAAGAAACTGAAGCCTGCGAAATGCATCCCGATCCGGAGAAATTGGAGCCGGTGTTGATAAAGGAAGCGGAGAACACGACCGGCATTCAGGGCGAGACGATTATTGCGTGGGCGCTGGCGAAGTGAGGATTGTTGCGGCGTCCTCGGCTTCAAAATCAGAGTTTCCGAATGAAGTCCTCAACTCTGACTGCGGCTTGCTTCAACAAGCCGCGAAGGGTGCCGATGGCCAGGGCAGGGTGCAGCGGAACAACACAGCCGTTGGTTCCATCCGGTCCGACGCGCTTCAGCACAACGTGACTTCCGCGCTGCCGGACTTGAACAAACCCCAATCGCTCAAGAGCGCGAATCGTTTCTGCCCCTGAAACCCGGGGCAGTCTAGGCATAGCGCGCCTCAAAGACTGTGACAAAGGGCGGGCTGGAATTCTCTGGAGGAAATTCTTCCAAGTACAACTCAGTTGCTTCCTTGAGATTCGCGACTGCTTCTTCGACCGTCTTTCCCTGGCTGACCGTGCCCACTTCGGGGCACTCGGCTACGTAGAGATTCTCTTCTTTGTGCAGAACGGCGGTAAAGGTGCTAGTGGGCATGTCGCTGGCTCCGTATTCATTGTGCCCTCTTCGGGCATCAGCGGCAACCGAAATCGGGAATCGCGAAGCCCGAAGTTTCCTTGCCGACCGCTCGCGGGCAAGAGTGCCCGCTCCACAGGGATTAGTGACGCTCACGGCCTGTCTTAGTCTGGATGCATAGTCCGGGTAGGAAGGGCACGGCCTTCCAGCCGTGCCGCCTCGGGTCGCAACATTCGGGCACGCGCCGATCAGGCGCAACTGCCACATTGGCCGGCCTGACCGCAACAAAACGGGAGTACCCACGTCAGACGCTACGGCGGTTGGTTTTCATCGGACTCCAGGAGTAAACTTCAACGTGCGCGAGGAGTATATGGAAACGGCTCATAGTGCGATCACCAAGGATCCCGGCGTACTCGGCGGCACGGCCGTCTTCCGCGGCACTCGTGTTCCGTTCCAGGCCCTGTTGGATTACCTGGAAGGTGGACAAACTCTTGACGAGTTCCTCGATGACTTCCCAACCGTTACCCGCGAAGCCGCAGTTTCCGTACTGGAACGCGCCAAATCGCTAGTCGTAAGCGAATTGCGATGAAGCTGTTCTTGGATGAGTGTGTCCCCGAAGCGCTTCGTTCCATTCAGAGTGGCCGGCTTGTCCATGTGCGCTGAATGTCAGATAATCGATGAGTCGCATTCCAGCCGATCCGAAAGGTGATCCTTTGAGCCACTCCGCTCCCCCTCGTCCCGGTCAACCGCCGCAGCAAAGCCCGCAGCCTTTGCCCGGTGTGGATACCATCATCGCCGTCGGCTCCGGCAAGGGCGGCGTTGGCAAGACCACGCTCGCGGTGAATCTGGCCATCGCCCTCGCAAAACTTGGACGCAAAGTCGGGCTGCTCGATGCCGACGTCTACGGCCCCAATGTTCCGTCTGATGCTGGGCGCAAGCGCGCAGCCGCAGGTCGGCCCCGACGGCAAGATCGATCCGCTGCAAGTGCACGGCATCAAAGTCGTCTCGGTTGGTTTTCTGAATCCCGGCGACAAGCCCCTGATCTGGCGCGGTCCCATGCTGCACTCGATCATTCGGCAATTTCTGGGCTCGGTGCACTGGGGAGATCTCGATCATCTGGTGGTGGATCTGCCTCCCGGCACCGGCGACGTGGTGCTTTCGCTGATTCAGACTGTCCCGCTCACCGGCGCCATCGTGGTTTCGACGCCGTCGGACGTTTCCTTGCAGGACGCGCGCAAGGCCATCGAGATGTTCCGCCAGATGAAAGTGGACCTGGTCGGCATGGTCGAGAACATGAGCTATTTCGTCTGCCCGCACTGCCACAACGAGATCGACATTTTCTCCCGAGGCGGCGCGGAGAAGACCGCCGAACAATTCGGCGTCGCATTCCTGGGCAACATCCAACTCGATCCCGAACTTCGCAAAGCCGGCGACAGCGGCCAACCCGCGGTGCTCGACGGAGAAAATTCTCCGCACGCCAAGTCGTTGTTCGACTTTGCCCGCAAGGTAATGACGCGCGTGGATGAGATCAAAGCCAGCGCACCCGAGAGCGTGATTCAGATTCAGTGAATCGGTCTAGCCGCGTCTCGTATTGTCGTTTCGAGCGGAGCGAGAATGTGCTTTCTCCGTCGTCGGCAAACAGCAGATTCCTCGGCGCTCCTCGCCTCCGAACGACGATCTATCCCCTTGTAGGATAATTGGCATTCTCCCCCCAGAGTGCTAACTTGACAGGCGGGCGGGGGGTTTCTAGAATCGTAAGTGGGGAAGTCTCGGTTACGCAAGCCTAAGTTTTTGGATCTAAAGGTACTTAATCCAAACGAGCCGAGAGAGGTAACCGCTTGGCTGCCCCTGACTGATACAAGGAACTTAAGAATATGCAGACCGGGCCGCCCATCGGCGAACGGGAACGCGAAATCCTCACTGCCATCGTGGAGACCTTTATTGCTACGGGTGAGCCGGTGGGGTCGCGGACCTTGGCGCGCTCCAATCGCGAGGGGTTGAGTCCGGCGACGATTCGCAACGTAATGGCAGATCTGGCGGACGCGGGATTGCTCGAGCAGCCGCATACCTCGGCCGGCCGCGTGCCGAGCTCGGAAGCCTATCGCTATTATGTGGAGCAGCTTACCGGCGAGGCACGTCTTTCGCACGAGGATCAGAACATCATCCAGGACTCTCTGCACGGCATCGCCGACGTGCAGGAATTCATGGAGCGCACCTCACACGTGCTCTCGCTCATCTCACGTAATGTGGGAGTCGCGGTAGCGATCGGTGGACCCAAGAACGCGCTCGAGCACGTGTATTTTTCGCGGCTCGGCGACCAGAAGGTACTGGCGGTCGTGGTGACGAAGTCGGGACTGGTCCGCGATCGGGTACTGCGGCTGGATTTGCCGCAGACTGATCTGGATGAAGCTGCGCGCTTTATCAACGAGAATTTTCGCGGCTGGACCATGGAGGCGCTGCGCGCTGAACTTGCACGGCGGCTGGAGCAGGAACGCAGCGAATATGACCGGCTGATGACGTCGGTCGAGCAACTCTACAAGCAGGGCGCGCTGGCTGCCGACGACAACTCGCAGGTGGTTTTCGTCGAAGGCGCAGCCAACCTGGTGAGTGGCGAGCAAGACCGCGCCCGCTTGCAGCAACTGCTGAAGACGCTCGAGGAAAAGCAGAAAATTGTCGAACTGCTGGGAGCTTACCTCGATGCCAAGCAGGAGGCCGTGCGGGTGGTGATCGGTCTGGATGAAGCGCTGCCGTCGATGCGCAATCTGGTGCTGATCGGCGCGCCGGCGCGAGTCGGCGGCGAAGTGATGGGATCGCTGGCCGTGATCGGGCCGACGCGCATCGACTATCAGCACACCATGACCGCGGTTTCCTACATCGCGCGGTTGTTTGACAAGATATTGAACGACGTCGAGTAATTTGAGTTGAGCGATTAGTCTTATGGCGCGAGGCAACGGAAAATCCGAGATCGAGATGCAAAACCTCCACCCAGACCACGAACTGCCCGCATCGGACGATGTGGGGGAGAGTTCAGGTCCGCAAGGCATGGGCTCCGCGGGCACTTCCGCCCGGGCTGACGAGTTGCTCAAGCTGACCGCGGAACGCGATTCCTTGCTGGAGCGCGTGGCCCGTTTGCAGGCAGAGTTTGAGAACGCCCGCAAACGCACCGCCCGCGAGCAGCAGGATTTCCGCGAGTTTGCGTTGGCCGATGCTCTCCGGGCGCTGCTGCCCATTCTGGACAGCTTTGAGCGCGCTCTACACACCGACCATCCCGCCAAGGCAGAGTTCCGCAGCGGAGTGGAACTCATCCATAAGCAATTGCAGGATGCGCTGACGAAACTAGGACTGCGTCCTATCGAGGCCAAGGGAGAGGCATTCGATCCGCATCTGCACGAAGCCATAGAAATGGTGGACACAAGCGACGCTCGCGATCATGAAATACTGGAAGAGCTGCAGCGCGGCTACAAATTAAAGGATCGCCTCTTGCGCCCGGCGATGGTGAAAGTGGCGCGCAACTCCAAACCCTAAACTCAGCCGGCAAGTTTGAAAGGACGAGGGAAAGGCCAGCCTGACAAGCAACGTAAAACGCGATTATTACGAAGTGCTGGGCGTGGCGCGTGGCGCCGCCGAGCAGGAGATTAAGAGCGCCTACCGCAAGCTGGCGCTGCAGTTCCATCCTGACCGCAATCCCAACAATCCCGACGCCGAGGATAAATTCAAGGAAGCCAGCGAGGCCTATGCCGTGCTGGCCGACAGCGACAAGCGCGCCCTCTATGACCGCTTCGGCCACGCCGGAGTAAACAATTCCGGGGGCGCGAGGCTTTGACTCGTCGGCCTTCCAGGATTTGGGCGACATCTTCGGAGACTTTTTCGGCTTTGGCGATATTTTCGGCCAGGGCGGAGGCAGCCGCCGCGGCCGTAGCCGTGCACAGCGCGGCGCCGATCTGCGCGAAGATCTGAACCTCGAATTCGAAGAGGCGGTGTTTGGGACCGAGTCCAAAGTCGAAGTCCGCCGCCACGAGACTTGCGAGGCCTGCCACGGTCTAGGCACGGCGCCGGGCAAAGCTCCCGTGACTTGCCGCTCCTGCAACGGCCATGGACAGGTCCGGTATCAGCAAGGATTCTTCAGTATTGCGCGCACCTGCCCCACGTGCCAGGGTGGAGGCAGCGTAATCACCGATCCCTGCCCAAAGTGCAAAGGCGAAGGCCGGACGCTGCGGCAGAGAACGGTGGATGCCAAAATTCCCGCCGGCGTCGAAGATGGAACCCGCATCCGCTTCACCGGCCTAGGGGAGAGCGGCGTCTACGATGGCCCGCCCGGCGACCTGTATGTGGTGCTGCACGTCAAAGAGCATCCGTTTTTCGAGCGCGAAGGCAACGACCTGCGATGCGTGATTCCGGTTTCTTTTGCCCAGGCCGCGTTGGGCGTGGAGATCCAGGTTCCTACGCTCGAAGGGGAGCATCTCCTAAAGGTTCCAGAGGCTACGCAGTCTGGCACGACATTCCGCATCCGCGGCAAGGGTGTGCCGGTGTTGAATGGACGCGGCAAGGGAGATTTGTTCGTCGAAATCCGCGTGCAGACTCCGGGCAAGCTAACCAAGCGGCAACGCGAATTGCTGCAGGAACTGGAAGGCATGACGCCGGTAGAAAACAAGCCGCAACGCCACTCCTTGCTAGGCAAGGTAAAGGATATGTTCGGGTAGGCGCGTAGCGAGATCCGGCAACACCACTACTCTGTCGTGCCTCAGCTTCGGCTATCCATCCACGGCGTACATCAAAAATGCCAGCCCTGCGGAGGTAGTTTCAATGGCTTTCAAAAAAGCGCAACCAAAGCGGTCCGTTCCGGACAGCCCAGACGAACTCTTACGAGACTTGCCGCGTCGCAAGATTCCCGACGTACTACCACATCAGCGGGAAATTATGAGGAGTTATGCCGACGCGGCACTTGACGCTCCGGACGTTGCCTTGCAGCTTCCGACTGGAAGCGGGAAGACATTGGTCGGGCTGCTCATCGCGGAGTGGCGTCGAAGGAAAAATCAGGAGCGGGTCGTGTACCTGTGCACAACGAAGCAACTCGTAAATCAGGTTGTCGAGCAGGGTGAGGAAAAGTACGGGCTTACGATACGTGGATTTACAGGGTCTGCTAGGGATTATGAACCTTCAGCCAAGGCGGACTATCGAAACGCTGACCGAATAGCTGTAACCACGTACACAAGTCTGTTCAACACGAAGCCATTTTTTGCGGATGCCGACGTTATCATTGTCGACGACGTGCATGCGGGTGAGGGCTACATTTCTGGGCTCTGGTCAGTGCGGATTGACCGCACGAACGCCAACCATCAAGCACTGCATGCGGCACTGAGAAACGTGATTAAACCGCACCTCGATCTGACCACCTTCGCACGCTTGGAGGGGAAATGGGACAGCCCTGCCGACCGTCGATGGACTGACAAGCTGCCGACGCCTGAGTTCGCCGAAGTTCGCAACGAAATTGCCGAAGTGCTCGACGCCCACGTCCCGAATACCGACCTCAGACATCCCTGGTCGATGATCCGTGAGCATCTCTCTGCGTGCCAACTTTTTTTCTCCTCACAGGAGATATTGATTCGTCCCCTGATTCCGCCGACTTGGATGCACACTCCTTTTTCGAACCCGAGGCAGCGTATCTACATGTCCGCGACCCTTGGGTCGGGAGGGGATTTGGAACGAATGGTCGGCCGACACCCCATCCAACGTTTGCCAGTCCCGAAGGAATGGGACAGGCAGGGCGTCGGTCGGCGTTTTTTTATTTTCCCAGACATGTCGCTGAAGGAAGGAGATGTCACTCTGCTCCGACGTCAACTAATGCGAGTTGCGGGACGGAGCCTTGTTCTGGTTCCAACCGACCGGATGCGCAATGAAATCGCAAAGGACGTTGAGCAAAACCTGAAATTTACTACCTTCGACGCGAACGATATCGAAGACTCGAAGAAGCCGTTTGTCACGAGTAAGGAAGCGGTGGCAATCGTAGCTAGCCGATATGACGGCATCGACCTTCCGGGCAACGAGTGCAGACTGCTTTTTATCGAGGGACTTCCGAAAGCTGCCAATCTGCAAGAAAGGTTCCTCATGTCAAAAATGGGAGCTACGATCTTGTTTAACGAGAGGATTCAGACCCGCATCCTGCAAGCGATAGGCAGGTGCACGCGTTCTTTGGAGGACTTCTCTGCGGTTGTGGTCTCCGGCGAGGAATTACCTGAGTATTTGACTGACGTCAAGCGTAAGAAATTCTTGCACCCAGAACTGCAGGCGGAACTGTCCTTCGGTGTTGATCAGTCGAAGAGCACATCTGCCAAGGATATGGTTGAGAACTTCCAAATTTTTCTGGAAAACGGCGAAGACTGGGAGAATGTCAACCAACAAATCGTTGCAGCACGGAGGCACGAAGTACAAAAGGCATTTCCGGCCATGGAGGACCTTAGTCGTATAGTTACGAACGAGATCAAATTTCAAACTGAATTGTGGCAGGCGCTACGAATCAGCTCTGGCATCTGCGGAACGTGTGCTTGGCGGGCTTGATGCATCAGAGCTGAGGGGGTACCGCGCGTGGTGGCATTACCTTGCAGGTTCCGCAGCTTGGCTCGGGTCAGAAGCTGGCGTATCGAGCCTAGCTGCTAAGGCTCGAGCACAGTTTGACTTTGCTAAGTCGGCTACCCGCGGGATCCCGTGGCTTGTGCGGTTAGCGCGATACCAGCCTGACCAGAGCCAAGCCGCGCCGGACGATACGGTGCTTATGGAGCAGATTGAAAGGGTTGAAGCGATACTTGTACACCTCGGAACTGTTCATGACAGGTCGTTCGCGCTTAGAGAAAAAGAGATTTTGGAAGGCTTGGAGTCTGTAGAGCGCTTCGAGCAGGCTCATAAACTGCTCGGTGAAATGGTGGGATTCGACGTAGGCAAGGTCGAGGACGAGGGTTCGCCTGATCCGTGGTGGATTGTAGGTGATGTGTGCCTGGTGTTTGAGGATCACGTAGGCGCCCAGGACGGGTCGACCTTGGATGTGAAGAAGGCTCGGCAGGTGTCTTCACATCCGGACTGGATGCAGGCGAATGTCCCTGCAAGCCAGAAGGCCAAAATCTTGCCCGTGCTCGTCACGCCAGTAAAGAAGGTGTCTTCAAAAGCCGTTGTCCACCTCACCGGCGTGGCGCTATGGCCTGTAAAGGACCTGCGGCAATGGGCGCAAAGCGCTCTCGCTACGCTGCGGGAGGTGCGGAAAACATTTTTTGAACCCGGCGATCTGACGTGGAGAGAACGAGCGGCTGAGCTTTTCCAAGAAAACGACCTATCCGCCCGGCCCCTCTTTGAGAAGCTTAAGAAAACGCCAGCCGCCAGCCATCTTAAACCCGACTGAGTTAAGTTCGTCGGTCGTCGGTAAGGTGTGCGCTGGCAGGAACTTCATGGCACCCTCGAGAGTAGATAGAAACTCATAGGGTTGGGCCAAGCCGCCAGCCTTATCACCTCTGTCGTGCCTCGGCTTCGGCGAGCCATCCCCGACGCAGTTTTTCTGACGGGATACCGGACAAGTAGGGTTTGATATCGAGAATCGGTGTTCCATCCAGCATATCGACGCCGCGAACATGCAGATCGATACCTTCGCGGCGAAGCAGTTCGACAGTGGTCAGGCCAATCGGATTCGGACGTCGCGGAGACCGGGTGGCAAATACACCGTGAGGCCGATTGTCGGAGGGCGGTGTACCGAGCAAGTCGAATCCTTCTGATCCAAGCTTAGGCGAGCGATCAAACTCCCAGAGGACGATGAGATGCGAGAAGCCCTCGATGTCGGTGAGCCCGGGTTCAAACTCGGGGTGAATCTTGAGCACGCCATCGGCCTCGTGTTTCGCGCCCAGACCCTTGGGAATCTCGCTGGTGTTTTTGAACGGACTACTTACAAATCCAATGGGCTGCGAGGTGAACATAGGAACACGCCTCCACTTCTCATATTAATGCGGATCGCGCTTAGGTGGGATTCGGCGATTTTCAGCGCTGGCGTTTCGAGTCTATTCTCGCGGTGGCCCTGAAAACGGAACCCAAAATGATTTAATGATTTAATGGGGTTGATGACCCGCCGCCGCTGGATCGCCGATGAAGTTTCCGGAAACCGCGCCGCGCTAACTGGGGCACATGCTGAACATCTGGCGCGCGTGCTGCGGGCCCGCGTCGGGCAGGAATTCGACATCGCTACCGGAGCAGGCGTGCGGTGTGGCCGCGTCACCAGCGTCGATCAAGGGCGCGTGGAGTTTGAGTTGGGCGGCGAGGTGGCGGCGATGGTTTCGCCCAACGTCACGATTGCGCTTTCCATTTTCAAGTTTGATCGCATGGAGTGGGCGATCGAGAAGTGCACGGAGTTGGGCGCGTCGCGGATTGTGCCGGTGGTGGCGCGGCGCACGGAAGCCCATCTGGCGGCAGCGGCTGCTAAGCGCGTGGAACGCTGGCAGCGGATCGCGCGGCAGGCTTCGGAGCAATCGCGCCGGATTTCGCCGCCGGAGATTTCTTTGCCGATTCAGTTGAGAGAAGTTGTCACCTTGCCGGGGAGAATGCGCATCGTGTTGGCGGAGTGCGAGCAGGACTTGATGCTCAAAGACGCGCTGGAATCTCATCTGCCGGGAGGTGAGGTTGTGCTGGCTTTCGGTCCCGAAGGGGGGTGGACTGAGGCTGAAGTGGATTCGTTCCGCGACGCAAATTGGAGATGTGGCGTCGCTGGGCAGTACCATTCTCCGTGCGGAAACAGCGGCGATCACGGCGATGGCGGTGGTGATGGCGGAGCTGCAGTAGAGAACGCTGCAGTAGAGAACGATGGAGCGACGGGCGTCCCTGCCCGTCAAGGCACAGGCCTGTAGTCTGACGGGCTCGGACGCCGTCGCTCCATCGCATTTAGTCACAACCTCTCGGTGACGCCCGATTTTCTCCTCCCCTTTTTCCTCCGCCCTGAATTTCCTCATTCATCTCTGCTATGCTCCTGCCCAATGGCTGTTTTTGTACCCACGTCTCCTCCCAAGGTGTTCGAATCCGACGAGCGCCAGCGCGAAGCCATCGATCATGTCCACGGGCCAATGCTGGTGGTGGCGGGAGCGGGCACCGGCAAAACTACCGTGCTCACGCGGCGCATTGCGCGCCTGGTGAACGAAGGCCACGCCCGGCCCAGCGAAATTCTGGCCGTCACCTACACGAAAAATAGCGCCCAGGAAATGCGCGAGCGGGTGCAAGGTGAACTTCGCGGGACTGACCTGAATGGTCTGCAAGTCGCCACCTTCCACGAATATTGCAACAACCTTCTTTTTCGGAGTGGCCGGCAGTTTGGCTTGCTCGACGACAAAGACCTTTGGATTTACCTGCGCAAGCGCATCCGCGAGCTGCATCTGAATTATTTCGTTCGCGCCGCCAATGTCGGCAAGTTTCTCAACGACCTACTCGACTTCATGCGCCGCTGCCAGGACGAACTGGTGAGTCCCGAGAAGTACGCCGCATACGTGCAGCGGCTCGAGACGGGGACGCTGCCGGCTCAGCGGGTGAGCAAATCGAAAGACATCGGCACGCTCAGCCGGGAAGAAGTGCTGGGACGCTGCCACGAAATCTCCAGCGTTTTTGCCACGGTCGAGCGCATGCTCGACGAGGAGAATCTGGGCACTTTCGGCCACATGATCACGCGCGCCCACGATTTGCTGCGCAATGACCCGACGCAACTCAGCAAGGCCCGCGAGCAGACGCGCTTTATCCTGGTCGACGAATTCCAGGACGCCAACTTCGCCCAGGTAAGAATCCTGCAAATGCTGGCGGGCGAGGAGCGCAACGTGTTCGCCGTGGGCGACCCGGACCAGGCCATCTATCAGTTTCGCGGCGCGTCAAGCGCGGCCTTCGATCTTTTCCTGCGCCACTTTCCTGGCGCCAAGCTGGTGGCGCTGGAGAAGAACCGGCGCTCCACCACTCCCGTGCTGCGCTGTGCGTACACATTGATCGCGAAGAATCCTGAGATATTTTCCCGCGGCCAGAGTCCAACTATCTCTTACCGCCGGTCGCCCTTGGTTTCCGCGCGCGATGAAGATGCCGCGCGCGAAGGTAAGACGCCGCCGAACCTGCCAGTTGAAGCGGTGCTCTCGGTTGGCAGGGAGGTCGAACCCTCGGATGCGGTGATGACGATTCGACGCTTGCGGCGCGAGTCGCGCTGCCCATGGAAGAAAATCGCGGTCCTGTACCGCCAGCATTTACATCGCGACGATCTAGCGGCCGAGTTGGCGGAGCAGGGCATCCCATTCTCCA
The DNA here is from genome assembly GCA_963735545.1 of uncultured Acidobacteriaceae bacterium. Lineage (GTDB taxonomy): Bacteria > Acidobacteriota > Terriglobia > Terriglobales > Acidobacteriaceae > PALSA-270. The sequence goes on along the minus strand of CAVTLU010000011.1, from coordinate 39,203 downwards.
TCGAGAACATGGACGTGATTGACACGCCCGACGCGCGCGATTTGTTTGCCTGCCTGGGCGCGGTAGTTTCCGAAGGAGATGGCGCGAGCCTGTTCCGCGTGGCTGCCCTGCCGCAGTTCGCGATCGATCCTGAGAAGTTGCGCAGCGGCATGAAGTCGCAGCCGAAAAATCCGGCCGAAGGCGGCATGGCTAAGGTCCTGGCGCAAATCGAAGGCGGCGCCAGAGTTCTGGAGACTTTGCAACTGACGCGCGACGAAATCGCCGGTTCTGGTGTGAAGAGCCGCGGCGCTGCCGAAATTGTGATTCGACGCTTCGGGCTCGACCGCGCTTCACGCCCACTGCAGGCCGTGCTCGACTTCATCTCCGCATGGGAGGAAAAGGCCATCACCAAAACGGGGGAGCTGGCCGAACTTCTGGAATACCTCCAATACTTCCGCGAGGCGGGCGGCGCGATTCCGATGACGTCGCAGGACGAGGACGCGGTTTCGCTGATGACCGCGCACACCGCGAAGGGCCTGGAGTGGGACCACGTATTGATACTGCGCGCCAATTCCAACTCGTTTCCGTGCTCTTACAAGCAGCCCCTGGTTGAATTCCCAGCCGAATTGCGTGACGAGGACTCCATCTCGCCGGGCGATGGCAAGGTGGTGCACGATCAGGAGGAACGGCGGCTGTTCTATGTGGCCATGACCCGGGCTCGCGATTCGCTGACAATTTATTCACGCCAGGGCAAAGGCAAGAATCACGACTCCGCCGGGGTATATGCGTGATCTTCTTCTTGATCCGGGCGTTCAACCGTGGCTTCGCCAGCGCCAAGCGCAAGCGGTCGCCGGCGACCTATTTGCCGGAGCGGCGCCGGCTCCGGCTTTGGCGTCGCGAACCAGCGAATGGCTGCAGATGACGCCGGACTCGAATCTAAACGAAAAGCTCAGCGCGTCGGCGGTTCAAACCTACGAAACCTGCCCACTGCAATTCAAGCTGGAGCGGGAGTGGAAGCTTCCCCGCGATGTTCCCGCAGCCTTGCAATACGGCGCCGCCATACATCGCGTGCTGCGAACCTATTACGACTCGATACGTTTGCAGCGTCCCATGGGGGATGAGGATCTGGTGGAACTCTTTCGCTCCGACCTCGCCGCCGCGGGCATTCAGGAGCGCTATCAGCACGATCTTTACGAGAAGCAGGGAGTCGAGCAGTTGCGCGACTTTCTGGCGGAAGCGCGGCGGGCGGCGCCGGTCGAAGTTCTGCACACCGAAGAATGGTTTGAGATGAAGATCGGCGGCGCGACGGTGACCGGACGCATCGATCGGATGGACCGGCGGAGCGACGGCAGCGTGGTGGTCACCGACTATAAGACCGGCAAGCCGCGATCGCAGGACGATGCTGATGAGAGCCTGCAACTTTCCATTTACGCGATGGCCGCGCGAGAGAAGTGGGGCTATGACGTTCACTCGCTGGTGCTGTACAACCTGGAAGAGAACAGCTCGGTAGTGACGCGCCGCGACAATTTTCAATTGCAGGAAGTTCGGCAGAAAGTTGAAGATGTTGCGTGCCAAATCGGGGAAGGGAACTTCAGGGCCAAAACCGGCTTTCACTGTTCCTTCTGTCCTTACCGGAATCTTTGTCCGGCGACCGAGAAGCGGTTGTATGCGATCTCCTCTGAGAGTACGGAGCGGGGAAGCAAGCGCGGCAGATGATAATGCGGAGATGTGAAGCGATCACTTCTCCGCAACGGGAATTCGAATTTTCGCGGCGCGTCCCAATCTCGAATTTGTCGTTCGATCTTCCCGAATCGGGAGTGCCTCGAAAGTAACCAGCACACTAGTCACAAGTTGCCTCGAATACAAACTCCGGCGGGGTTTAAAACATTTCCTCACATACAGTTAGACGTCCGTCCGAATTTTTGCCGCGGAAGTTACTTTTTGGCGTTGCTAACCATTCCTAAGTCTCGTATTATCGAGGAGTTGCGGGACTTGGCGCGCAACCGCCAAGAATCTGGCTTCGTATTCAGACGTGGGACTCCGGGGATAACAGATTTGAGTTTCAGTAAGCGCGCCACACCTCTCAGCCTTCTGGTTGTTTTTTCTCTGCTGACGTTGCTCCTGGGGAGCAGTTTCGCAGCCCATCTGGATCCTCGCCCGCTCACCGGCAAGGCCAAGTCATCGAAGGTTAATGAGAGCCAGCACGCTCGCAAGCGCATGCGCCGGTTGGCCCGCAGCCGCGTAGCCCCCGGTCACGTTGTGCGTGTCTCGCGGAGCCGCCGCCGTCATCATCATCGCTACTACGAACACTTTTCTGCGAATTCATTCGCATCTGGAGACGTGACCATCGGCGATGTCACAGCCGGCGAAGATCCCGTGGTGCGCCAGGCGGCCATCGATGCCCTGGCCAATATGAATGGCACCGTAGTCGCCGTGGAACCGACCAGCGGCCGCATTCTGGCCATGGTCAATCAGAAGTTGGCGCTCTCCAGCGGCGCGCAGCCTTGCTCGACTATTAAGCTTTCCGTGGCTCTGGCCGCGCTGAGCGAAGGCGTTATCACCAAGGAAACCGAGATTCGCTTGGGCGGCCGCAGCCGGATGAATCTGACGGAAGCTCTGGCCCATTCCAACAACGCTTATTTCGAAGCGGTGGGACGCAAGCTCGGTTTTGAAAAGGTCAGTTACTACGCGCATCAGTACGGGCTGGGTGAGTTGGCTGGGCTCGACATTCCGGGAGAGCACGAGGGAATTTATCCAGATGAAGTGATTCCCACGAAACTCGGCGGCGTGGGCAAAATGTGTTCGTTCGGCGAGGGCATTTCGGTGACGCCGCTGCAACTGGGAGCGATGGTTTCCGCGATTGCCAACGGCGGCACGCTGTATTACCTGCAGCATCCCACCACGCCGGAGCAGGTCGCCAATTTCCAGCCGCGGATCAAGCGGCACCTCGACATTGCTCCGATTATCCCCGAGATCTCGGACGGAATGGCGGGAGCGGTTTCCTACGGAACCGCACGCAGCGTTCGGTTGAACTTCAACGAAGAAGAAGTTTTGGGCAAGACCGGGACATGCTCCCGTGCCGGAACGCGCTTTGGATGGTTCGCCTCTTACGCCAACACCAGTGTGGGCCGTGTTGTCGTGGTGGTGTTTCTCGAGGGCGGACGCCCCACATTTGGCCCCAAAGCGGCGGAAATCGCTGGCCGCATGTATCGCAGTCTCTACGATCACAGCTTTTTTGCCGAGAAACCGCCGGTTCTGCCGACCGACACGGCCGACGTTAAAACCGACGTCAAGACGGACGTGAAGACAGACGGAACTACGCAGTAGCCTTTCCGGTATTTTCTACTTCCTTGCTGCAAGCCAAAGCCCGACAGGTCTTGCTGTGCCCCCTGTGGTTAGCACTCCTTAAACACAGGGAGCACAGGGAAACCCGCGGCTAACCATCGGCGGCGGAATTTGACTATGATGTCGTGGTGAGTCGAGGCCCCGTTTCTGTGAAAGCTGTGCGGTGGTTGGCGTCTATCGCTCTTGCGATTGTGTTCTTCTCTGCCGCTGGACGCACGCAAACTCAATCTTCGCCTCCAGTCGGGCTACGAATTATCGTAGTCAACTCCGCCGGCGAGGCCCAGCAAATATTGGAGCAGTTGAAAAGCGGCGCGGATTTCGCCACGCTGGCACGGCAGAAATCAATCGACTCGACCGCTGGCGACGGCGGTTCCATGGGCAAGGTGGATCCTGCGACGCTGCGCGTCGAGTTGCGCGACGGATTGAGCGGCGTGCAGGCAGGCCAAATCAGCGGCGTCATCAAGATTTCATCGGGCTACGCCATACTCAAGGTCGAGTCGGCGGACTCGACTGCCGGACCGAGCAGTCCTCCCGCAGCCGCGCCTGCTTCCGGTTCTAACTCCATGCTCCCACTTGCCGGCCGAGGCAATGTGAAATATTCGCCCAACGTTGCCGGCGCGCCTGAGGCGGATGTGACCTTCCAGGCGTATCCGAAGCCCGATGGCTGGGAGCAGGATTTACAGGAGATCTGCCGGATTCGCAAACAAGCGCTCGCCGAAAACGTTCAGCTCCTGGAAAAAATGCTGCCGCCAGCGGGCCAAAAAGACGCAAGCGACGCGAACCCAATGGACACCATGCAGGCCCGCTATACGCTGGGGCAGCTGCAGGCTTACCAAGGGCACATGGCGGAGGCGATCGAGCAGTGGCAGGCCAGCTACGGCGTCGCCGAGTCGAAAATGCCGCAGGGGTTGCCTCAGTTGCAGGAGGCGCTCGGCACCGCCTATTTGCACAAGTCGGAGATGGAAAACGACGTGTACACAGCCCCGGGTGATCGCTGCATCTTCCCTCCGGCCAAAGCCAGCGCGTATAAGAAGACCGCCGACTCCGAGAAGGCTATCGCGTACTTCCTCAAATATCTGCAGCAGAAGCCCGACGAACTTGAGGTCAAATGGTTGCTGAACCTGGCTTATATGACTTTGGGAAAATATCCGGATGGCGTTCCCGCGCAATACCTGATTCCGCCGTCGGTGTTTGAGTCCAAAGAGAATGTCGGCCGCTTCAATGACGTCGCTCCTGCCGCCGGCATAAATCTGGTTTCCATGGCGGGCGGCATTATTGTCGACGATTTTGAAAACAACGGCCTGCTCGATGTCGTGACTTCTAGCTATAACGTCTGCGAGCCCATGCACTACTTTCATAACAACGGCGACGGCACGTTTACCGACCGCTCGGCTCAGGCTGGGCTGACGGATGAATTAGGCGGCCTGAACATCATGCAAGCCGACTACAACAACGACGGCTGCATGGATATTCTGGTGACGCGCGGCGGGTGGCAGTGGCCGATGCGCATGTCCTTGCTGCGCAACAATTGCAACGGCACTTTCACCGACGTGACTCGTGAAGCCGGCTTGAGCGTGCCTGTGGCCACGCAAACCGCGGTCTGGGCCGACATCGATAATGACGGCTGGGTCGATCTTTTTGTCGGCAACGAGCGCGGTCCCGGCGCATCTTTTTCGCAATAAGGGTGATGGCACCTTTGAGGACATCTCCCATTCCGCCGGGGTCGACGGCAGCTCCTTCTCGAAAGGTGTAGTGGCGGCCGACTACGATAACGACGGCTACATGGATTTTTTTGTCTCCAATCTCAACGGCGACAATTTTCTCTACCACAACAACCACAACCGCACCTTCAGTGAAGTCGCAAAGAAGGCGGGCGTGCAAGCGCCATGGACCAGCTTCCCTACCTGGTTCTTCGACTACGACAACGATGGCTGGCCGGATTTATTTGTCACCAGCTACTACATGTCGGTGGACGAGGTCATGCGCAGCGCGCTCGGCATGCCCTTTAACGCCGAGCCCATGACGCTGTACAAGAACATGCGCGATGGGACTTTTAAGAACGTAACCAAAGAAGTCGGCCTCGATCGCGTCTATATGCCGATGGGGGCGAATTTCGGGGATATCGATAACGACGGGTTTCTGGATATCTACATGGGGATGGGCAATCCGTCTTACGCCTCGATGACGCCGCATGTGCTGCTGCGAAACAAAGAAGGGAAGTCTTTTGTCGACGTCACTGCGGCCTCGGGCACGGGCGAATTGCACAAAGGACACGGCGTCGCGTTTGCCGACATGGACAACGATGGCGACGAGGACATACTGACCGTAACCGGCGGCGCGATCCCCGGCGATTCGCACGCCTTCCGTTTCTTTGAGAACCCGGGCAGCGGAAACGACTGGATCAATGTAAAGCTGGTGGGGGTGAAGAGCAATCGCGCCGCCATCGGAGCGCGCATCAAAGTTACTGTGGAGAACGAAGGCAAGGGACAGCGTGACGTCTATCGTACGGTGAGCAGCGGGGGATCGTTCGGAGCCTCGCCCTTGCAGCAGCATATCGGCCTGGGCAAAGCGGCGCGGATTGTGAACCTGCAAATCTGGTGGCCGAGCAGCGATACCCGGCAGAATTTCTCAGATGTGGCGAAGAATCAATTTATCGAGATCAAGGAGTTCGCCAAGGACTACAGCAAGCTGGAGCGGAAGCATTTTCGTCTCGGAGGCGCGAAGCCCGCCGTGCTGACTTCGTCGAAGTGAACAGGCCTCCCTGCTTTGTCATTCCGAGCGCAGCGAGGAATCTGCTTTCCGCCGGGAACTGCGGGAAAGCGGACTTCTCGCCACACTGCATCTGACAATCTGGTTGGCTGTTGCGACATGTAACGGTTCCAATAGGCTGAAAGCCCTTTGATGCTATTTCCGAACTCTCGCAGCGCGCCGGCAAAAGTTCTGGGAGTAATTTTCTCCTGCTGCCTGTTGTTACAAACCGCTTCCCTGGCGGGCCAGACGCCAACGCCGGAGCGGCCAGAACCTAAGCATCATCGTCGTAGATTCGCTTACCCAGGCGCAGCAGATCGTGGAGCGCCTGAAGCGCGGCGAAGACTTCGCCGCGCTGGCCAAAGAGAAATCCACTGACCCTTCCGCTGCCGCCGGCGGAAACCTGGGAAGGGTCGATCCGGGGACGCTGCGTCTAGAGCTGAGAGATGCATTGCGGGGAGTTGCGCCCGGTCAGATATCCGCCATCACCAAGATTTCCGCGGGATATGCCATTCTCAAGCTAGAGCCGGAAAGTCAGACTCCAGCCGCAGTCCCCGCCGCTCAAAGCTCAAGTTCAGCGGTCCAGCACATGGGTTCCGCCGGGCAAGATCTGAGCGCCTCGCTTCCGGGCTCTCCTGCACAGCCATTGAATCCGGCCTCGCAAGGGATGAGCCCCACTTCGCTTGCACTTTCCGGCCGGGGAGGCTTGCGCTTTCCGCCGGATGTATCGGGCGCAGTCGATTTCGAAGTGGCCTTTCGCAATCTGCCCAAGCCGCGCGGCTGGGACCAGGATCTGAAGCAGATTTGTGAGCTGCGAAGAAAGACTCCAGCCGTGGCTGAGGCGCACTTCGAAGAACTCCTCGACCCGCTGAATCCCGACGGCGCGCAGGGCTGGCCGCCTAAGGACGTAATACAGGTTCATTCGATCCTGGGCGACCTGCTGGGCTATCAGGGAAAGATGGACGAGGCAATTGCGCGCTGGCAGGCAGCTTACAAAGTTGCCGAGAACACGATTCCCGGGATGCTGCCTCAATTACAGGAAACCCTCGGCACGGTGTATTTGCACAAGTCCGAGATGGAGAACGACGTCTACCGGAACCCTGGCGACCGGTGCATTTTCCCTCCGCTGCACAAGACTGCGTATGCAAAGACTGACGACTCCAAGAAGGCGATCGAGTACTTCACCAAATACCTGGAGCAAAAGCCCGACGACCTCGAGGTGAAATGGCTTCTCAATTTGGCCTACATGACATTGGGGCAATATCCCGATGGGGTTCCCGCAAAGTACCGGATCTCTGCGGCGGGATTCGAATCGCCGGAGCAAGTTGGCAGATTCGTCGATGTGGCGGCTGCGGCTGGCGTGAATCTGATGTCCCTGGCCGGCGGCGTCATCGTGGACGACTTCGAGAACAACGGCTTGCTGGACATTGTTACGTCGAGTTCCGATGACTGCGAGTCGCTCCATTATTTTCACAACAACGGCGACGGTACCTTCACCGATCGCACCGCAGCAGTCGGGATTAGCAGGCCAACTGGGCGGGCTCAACCTGTTCCAGGCCGACTACGACGACGACGGCTGCCTGGACATTCTGGTGCCGCGCGGGCGCGTGGCAGTTTCCGAGCCACCTGTCGTTGTTGCGCGGCAACTGCGATGGCACTTTCACCGACGTTACGCGCGTGGCCGGCCTGGGCAACGTTATGTCAGCTACGCAGGCCGTGGTCTGGGCGGACATCGATAACGATGGATGGCTCGATCTCTTCGTGGGCAACGAGCAGGGCCAGAGCCACCTCTTCCGCAACCGGGGCGACGGAACGTTTGAAGACATTGCGCACTCGGCGGGCGTGGACCGCGATGGCATGACCAAGTCCGTGGTGGCGGGCGACTACGACAACGACGGCTACGTGGACTTCTACGTCTCCAATCTCAACGGCGAAAATTATCTTTACCACAACAACCACAACCGCACGTTTACCGAAGTCGCGCATCAGGCGGGCGTGCAACTGCCCATGATGAGCTTTTCCTCCTGGTTCTTCGACTACGACAACGATGGCTGGCCTGACATTTTCGTGGCTACGTTCCCGTTGTCGCTGGAGGACGCCCTGCGAGGCTACATGGGAATGCCGCAAAATGCGGAGACCTTGAAGCTCTACCGCAACCTGGGAAATGGCACGTTCAAAGATGTGACCAAGGAAGTGGGACTGGATCGCTCGTACAACGTGATGGGCGCCAACTTTGGCGATATCGATAACGATGGATATCTCGACATGTATCTCGGAACCGGCAGCCCGCCCTACGGGAACCTGCTCCCCAGTGTGCTCTATCGCAACCAGGAGGGAAAGCACTTCGCAAACGTCTCCGCCGCGGCGGGCACGGGCGAGCTGCACAAGGGCCACGGAGTGGCCTTTGCCGATATGGACAACCGCGGCTACGAAGATATTCTCACCGTGATTGGCGGCGCGGTGCCCGGCGATGCGCATGCCTTCCGGCTATTCGAAAATCCCGGCAACGGCAACGACTGGATCAATATCAAACTGGTGGGAATGAAAACGAACCGCGCAGCGATCGGCGCGCGCATCAAGCTGACGGTCGAGAACGAGGGTAAGGGGATGCGCTCGATTTATCGCACTGTGGGCAGTGGGGGCTCGTTCGGCGCGTCGCCATTGCAGCAGCATATCGGCCTGGGCAAAGCGGCGCGGATTGCGAGTCTGGAAATCTGGTGGCCGACCAGCAATACGCGGCAGACTTTTGCGGACGTGGCCAAGAATCAGTTCATTCAGATTGTGGAGTTTGAAAAGGACTACACCAAGCTGAATCGCCCGCCTTTCCATTTGGGTGGGGCGAAGCGGAGTGCGGTGGCAGCATCCAAATGAGAGGGTGGTGACGCGTACGTTTGCGGGCCAGCAGTAAAATAGATTCGCAGGACTTCTTCTTGGATCGTTGATGAGACAGCCGAGTTTTGCCAGCGTCCTACTTCTATCCGCGCTCTTCTTCGCGACCTTGCCGGCTTGGGCCGCGCAACAATATCCCGTCACCGGCCTGGTGCTGAAAGTCGACCGCGCCCATCGCAGCATGGTGGTGTCCTGCCAGGAGATTCCCGGTTACATGGAAGCCATGGTCATGCCGTTCACCGTGCGCGATGCCAAAGCTCTGGACGGCGTAGCCCCCGGCGCCATGGTGAACTTCACGCTGAACGTCGACAAGGAATCTTCTTATGCCGACAAGATCAGCGTTCATGGTTTTGAGAGCCTGGCGCAAGAACCACTGCAGGCACGGCGCCTGAAGCTTCTGGAAAGCCTGGGCTCGGGTTCTCCTGCGCCCGCGATACTGGCCGTGGGGCAGCCTGTGCCGAACTTCACCTTGACCGATCAGGAGCGCCGCCAGGTTAGTTTGGCGCAATTTTCCGGCAAAGTGGTGGCCATTAATTTCATGTACACGCGCTGCATTTTGCCGGATTACTGTTTCCGCCTGACTAATAATCTTGGTGGCGTGCAGCGCCGCTTCGCCGATCGCATGGGCCGCGATCTTATCTTGCTCACCATCACCTTCGATCCCGTACACGACCCACCCGAGGCCATGGCCAAGTACTCCAAGACCTGGAAAGCCGATCCGCAGTCCTGGCACTTCCTGACCGGGAGCGTGCCCGATGTGCAGCATGTCTGCGGATTGTTCGGCGTCGACTTCTGGCCGGATGAAGCCACACTCACCCATACCTTGCACACCGTCGTCATCGACCGCCATGGAAAGCTGGTTGCCAATCTTGAAGGGAACCAATTCACCGCGCAGCAATTGGGCGATCTGGTGGAGGCGGTGATGAACCGCGCGGAATAGGCGGCGCAACGTCACTGTTACCAGACGGAAGCGGCATGGATACAGGGCTTCCTGTAGCGCGGATTTGCCTGATTGGCTCAACAAAATTCCCATGCGGCATCCCCCGGCCGTCTCCCGATGGTTCTTATCCATCAGAAAACACAAGCGCAGCCGCATTGGCAGTGTCATTGCACAAGCAGAAGGTGAAGCGCGGAGGGCGCCATGCTAACCATTCATACCGAAAATATTGGCGATTTGGCCATCGTCGAATGTGAGGGCAGGCTTGTACGCAGTGAAGCCGCTTTTCAGTTACGTGACGCGGTTACCTTGCAGACCGATGCAAGGGTCATCGTTCTGGACCTCACCGAAGTGCACGCTCTGGAAGGGGGCGGGCTCGGAATGCTGATCTACTTGCAACGCTGGGCCCAGGACCACGATATTCGGCTTAAGTTGTTCAATCCATCACTGTCGACCCGGCATCGGCTGGAGCAGGCATCGACCATGCAGGAGTTCGAGATCGCCAGCTTGTTCGAGATGAGCACGCTTCTCACCCGAGCCGAGCAGCAGGTAGCTTTGGCTTCGCCACCCATGGAACACCATCATTCTGCGGCCTGATTCGGTGGACTGTCGAGAATTCGTGCTCGACAAGGGAGAGCAAAATCTTAAATCGCGGAGTTCGCGGAGAACGGGCCGCGGAGAGCGCAGAGAAACCCGGGTGATTTAGTTCCGCGTCAGTTACTTTTCCTGTAGCGATTGGATATATTTGGTCAGATTGTCGGTGCGCACGTTGCCTAAATCCTGATCGGCGCCGACCTTATGGAAGACGGGGCCCCAGACGGGCATCTCGCGAGATCCATGCCCGGAGGAGGTTTCCGTGCCCTCGATGATTTTACGGATGCGATCGCTGGGGAATGCTCCGCCCGATCGCTTCGCGATTTGCGTGAGGTCGGGCACCTTGTTCTTCAGGGCTCGAGCCACGGGGCCATTGCCTTTGCCATTTGCTCCGTGGCAGGTGGCGCAATACTCGTGGAAAATTTTGGATCCATCCACGGTGTAAATGTTCGGCGTCTTTGGTTCGTTGCCGGCTAGAAGCGAGGCAGGACAAAGCAGGAGCGCGCCGGCGGTGAAAGCGAGAAGCCATCGCGCCGCGGAAGAGATGCGGGAGTCAGAATTGTGCACGCGGAATCTTACCGCGAAGGTGCTGTGGCTGTCACGACGCATCACGCGGAGCAAGTTGCGCACGTTAGGACAGCAGATTCCTCGCTCCGCTCGAAATGACAAACGTTATGGAACAAGCCGCGGTGAATCGAAGGTCGGCGACGATAATAGTTGATCAACTGTAGCGCCGGCGAGACGCCGGCGTTACGCTGCCGGCTACTTCGAATTCATCTCGTCGCGCTCGATGACGCCGTCCTTGATGTGGATGACGCGGCGGGCGTATTCGGCGATGTCGTGCTCATGGGTGACCAGGATGATGGTGTTACCCTTGGCCTGCAATGCGTCCATCAGGGCCATGATTTCATTTCCGGTCTGGGAGTCGAGGTTGCCGGTGGGTTCGTCGGCCAGAATGATCGACGGGCGATTGACCAGAGCGCGGGCAATCGCGACTCTCTGGCGCTGGCCGCCGGAAAGTTCGTTCGGCTTGTGCATCATGCGCGATTCCATGCCGACCGACGCCAGAGCCCCTTTGGCGCGCTCGTCGCGCTCGGCAGCGGCCACGCCGGCATAGATCAGCGGCAGTTCGACATTGTGCAGCGCGGTCGCGCGCGCCAGCAGGTTGAAGGTCTGGAAGACGAATCCGATCTCCTTGTTGCGAATGCGGGCGAGTTCGTCGTCATCGAGTTCGCTGACCAGTTGCTGATTGAGCCAATACTGGCCTTTGCTGGGCGTGTCCAGGCAGCCGATCAGGTTCATTAGCGTTGATTTCCCTGAACCGGACGGGCCCATGATCGCCACGTACTCGTTGCGCTGGATGCGAAGGTTCACGCCACGCAGGGCGTGGACTTGCTGCTCCGAGCCCATGTCGTAGGTCTTCCACAGGTCGGAGGTTGCGATCATGCAACTATCGGGCGGCGCCGACACTACGGGCTGGGACATGCTGATCACTTCCGCGGTTGCCATTCTTCTCTCCTGGTCCTCTCGGGACACTCACCCGCTCCAGTCTTGCGGCTTCGTATTGGACGTATGACCCTGGGGAACGTTACTCGTCGTCGTCGTTGGTCCTTGGTCGTTCGTCGTTGGCAAAACCCGACCGCCGACGCACCTACGGACTCTCGTTCCTGCGCTCCGGTGGTTTGTCGTTCGCTCCCGGCATTGGCGTCCAATCACGAATCTTGGCCAACGACCAACGACGAAGGACCAACGACTAACTGCCCTCTTCTTCCTTCTTGGGCGCCGAGTTATCGATCTTGACCGCGGCTCCGGGGCGAAGTGTGCGCAAAACCTTGTAGCTCCCGGTAACGATCTCGTCGCCTTCCTTCAGGCCCTTCAGCACTTCGATGTCGGTGGCGCCGGCAATGCCCACGTCCACCGGCACGAATTCAGCCTTGCGGTCGCGAATCACAAACACGCCCTGGATTTCCTCTTTGTCTTTATCGTCTTTATCTTTATCCTTGGATGCGTTGCCCACAGGCGCAGCCGCTTCCACCGATCCTTTGGAAGCACCCTGGGGTTTCAGGTCGCCCCGACGGCGGATGGTCAGAGCCTGGATCGGAATAGCCAACGCGCCACTTCGCGAGGCTGTGGTGATCTTCGCCGTAGTGGACAATCCCGGCCGGATCGCTGCCGGAGGGTTGGACAAAGTCACGACTACCTTAAAATCCTTGGCTTCCTGGCTGGCCGTGGTCTGCTGCGAGGTCGACACTCCGGTGGAGCGCACAATCGCGTTATCGCCAATTTCCGTCACCGTGCCTTTGAAGACCTGCTTCTGGATGGCGTCAATCATTACTTCGGCCGGCTGCCCCAGCTTCACGTTCACGATGTCGGTTTCATCCACTTGCACTTCGGCGGTGATGACCGAAGGGTCGGCAATCGTCATCAGCGTGCTGCCCGGAGAATTTTGGATGCCGATCACTACGGTCTCGCCTTCCCGCACCGGGAGGTTGGTGACGATGCCATCAAAGGGGGCGGTGTAGGTGGTTTTCTGCAATACGTCGGCGGCGTGAATTAAGTTGGCGCGGAACTGACCGATGTGACGGTCGGCGGAATCCTTCTGGGCGCGAGCTTGCGCAAGTCTGGCCTCGGCTTGCACCAAGCCTGCCTGGGCGGTTTGCCAGGCGGCTTTCTGGCTGTCAAAGTCAGACTTGGCTATCAGCGCATCTTTGTAAAGGCCTTGGGCGCGGGCCCAGTCGAGTTGCGATTTGTCCGCGTCCGACTTTGCCCGGACCAAATCAGCTTGCGAGGTCTTGACCGCCGCCTCGGCTGCCACGGCATCGGTTTGCGCGGCGTCGAGCGAAGCCTGGGTCGCATTCAAGTCTGCCCCGGACTGCACGTTCTCCAATTGCGCCAGCAACTGCCCACGCTTAACGTGGTCGCCTTCCTTCACGTACAACTTGGTAATTTTGCCAAATGCGTTCGCCCCAATGTTGACGTAAACCTTCGGCTTGATCTCGCCCGAAGCGCTCACCACCGAGGCCAGATCTTCTCGCTGCGCCTTGCCGGTTTGCACCGTGACCACGTTCTTGTGGCTCTGGTAGACGGTAAAACCGACGATGGCGGCCAACACCACCACAACCGCAGCCCCGATTGCGACTTTCTTCCAAGTGCTCATTGCTCTCTTGACCTTATTGGAATCTCTGAAGCTGCTCACTGGATGAACGCTGGAGGGCCGCATCTCGGCCACGACCACATGGTCTGGCGCTATCGGTACGTCCACATCCGTGTCTCGGGTAACGGGTTGCATGTCCTCAGTTACGCAACCGACGCCGGGAAAGTTCCGCACCCTCGGGATTTCCCAGTTGAGGACGCCCGCAAGCCAACCCTCCGATTATAACTTGCATCGACCTTTCAGTGGGTTTGATGGCGGGATGCGCGTTTCCAGTACTGGGGGGGTGGCCTTGGATAGGAGCCAGACCAGTCGTCCCATGCAATTGGCTCATACAGTGAGAGTTAGCGGAAAAGGCCCGGGCCGCACTTCTTGGGCTCGGGTTAACCTTGCTTTGGTATTGGCAAAGCCCTAAAATGTGACCATTAGTGTCTCCCTGAAGGGGTGGCCCCATTATGTCGTGGCCCAATCTGTCCCGGCCAGTTTTCCGTAACCGGTTACTATTCTTGTCTGTGGTGGTGCTGCTGGCTGGGCTCTGTTTGCCGGCTGCGGCACAGAACGACGCGGGAACGTCGTCCGATCAAGCCGCTGCCTCGGGGTCTTCCCAAGGGAAGGAAAACCAAGCTGGGGATCCGCTCAAGCGCCCGCTCACTGAAAAGCAGAAGAAGCAGAACGCCAAGTCACTGCATCAGGAGATGAGCAATACGTATAAGAAGTGGCTGAATGAGGATGTGGTTTACATCATCAGCCCGGAAGAGCGGAAGGCCTTTCGGATGCTTTCCAACGACGAAGAACGCGACAACTTCATCGAGTCCTTCTGGCAACGCCGCGACCCCACGCCGGATACTCCGGAAAACGAATTTAAAGAAGAGCACTACGCGCGCATCGCCTACGCCAACGAACATTTTCCCGCCGGAGTCCCGGGATGGAAAACTGACCGCGGACGCATCTACATCCTTTACGGCAAGCCGGATGAAATTGACGCGCATCCCGCAGGCGGCACCTATAACCGGCCGATCGAGGAGGGTGGAGGCGAGACCTCAACCTTCCCCTTTGAAGACTGGCGCTACCGCTACCTGGAAGGCATTGGCCAAGAGGTCATCATCGAGTTCGTGGACACCTGCCAGTGCGGCGAGTACCACATGACCATGGACCGTGGCGAGAAGGATGCCCTGGCGAAAGTACCGGGCGCCGGCTTGACCATGTACGAAGAGATGGCGGGCGGCAAGACCGACCGCAATACTGGAGGCCTCGAAACCCTGGGCAATGGTCCCTTTGCGGAAAATGACCAGGCGAAAGAGTTCGACCGCATGGGTCAATTCTTTGCGCTGCAGCGGCCTCCCAAGGTCAAGTTCAACGACCTGGAAGAAGTCGTTAGCCACAAAATCAGCATCAACCTGATGCCCTTCGACGTGAGGGCTGACTTCGTAAAGGTGACCAGCGAGACGGTGCTGGTTCCGATCACCATTCAGATCAAGAACCGCGACATTACCTTTGCCAACAAGGACGGAGTGCAACGCGGCACCGTCAATATCTTCGGGCGCGTGGCAACCCTGACCGGCCACATTGCACAGACCTTCGAGGACACGGTGCAAGCGGACATTCCAGCGGAACTTCTGCCCAAGATGGCGGAGAGTTCCCAAGTCTATTGGAAGGCGCTCCCCCTGCGTCCAGGACGCTACCGTTTTGACATAGTGGTGAAAGACGTGAACGGCGACCGGGTGGGAACCTGGAGCAAAGGCGTGGTGGTGCCGGAATTTTCCGAAGATAAGCTGGCATCGTCCACCCTGATCCTGGCAAGCACCATGGACCCGGTTCCCTCCAAGAACGTGGGCACCGGCAACTTTGTCATCGGGACCACCAAAGTTGTGCCGCGAGTGGCGTCTGCGGACGGTAAGCCGGTAGTATTCAAGCGCAGCCAGAAGGTAAATTTCTGGATGCAGGTGTATAACCTTACCGTGGACGACAAAACCCACAAGCCTTCCGCGACGTTCGAATACGACGTGATCAACGCCGCGACCAATAAAGCCGTGATCCACACGGTGGAATCTACGGACAAAATGGGCAACCTCGGCGACCAGGTGACTTTGCAGAAGACGCTGTCGGCGGCCAATCTGCTTCCCGGAGTTTATCGGATCGAGATTAAGGTAAACGACAACTTATCCAAACAAACGGTGGATCCGACGGCGACCTTCGCCGTCGAATAGCCCCTGTACTTGGTTTTTCCGCGAGGGTGGTGGTCATGCTGCGAAAGCTCGGCTACTTGATGTTGACGGTGGGCCTGACGCTTCCGGTGTGGGCTGGGGATAGGCCGGGCTCGATCTCAGGACACGTGCGCAGCGCCGACGGCATCCCTCAGATGGGAGCCATGGTGGAAGTCCTCGGCTCCGCGGCGTATTCCCTGCGAGTGTTTACCGACGCCAGCGGCTTTTACGCCGCCAGTGGGCTGCTGCCAGGGGTTTATCGGGTCAGGGTTTCGTCTCCTTCGTTCCTCCCAGCGTTACGAGATAAAGTGTCGTTGCACGCCGGCACCAGCCTGGTGGTAAATCTGACCCTCAGTACCCTCTTCGAGGCAGTGCAGTTGGCGCCATGGCGGGGCAACGATGATGACGACGACTGGAAGTGGGTGTTGCGCTCTGCCTCCAATCGTCCGATCCTGCGCGCACTGGATGACAAAACTGCGACTCTGGCGTTGAGCGCCGAGAAGCCGGACGATCACAATTTGAAGGGCCGGTTGTCCTTCCTGGCGGGTTCAGGCTCCCAGGGTTTCGGCGGCACCTCCGACATGAGCACGGTGTTCGCAGTGGAGAGATCGATCTTCTCCGCCGGAACCGTGGCCGTCCGCGGTAACCTGGGTTACGGTGAAGGTGCTTCGGCAGGCGTGGTGCGCGCGTCCTACCGGCACAAGCTGAGCAACGGATCAGAGCCCCAGGTGGCCTTTACCTTGCGCAGCCTGCCCTCGCCCGATCCCGGTCTGCGCAATGCCTCGCTGCAGGCTCTTGCTCTCACCACCTCCGACGCTTTCACGCTGGGTGACATTCTAGAACTCAAGTTCGGCAGTGAACTGCAGACCATTCAGTTCATGGGCCGGGTGAATGCATTTCGTCCGTTCGGTTCTGCCGGCCTGCATCTCTCGCCGAATACTATCCTCGAGTATCAGTACACTTCCTCGGAACCGGACAGGCGCCTGGATAAAGGTTACGAGTCAGCCCCTGACGACTTGAGCGAAGCGCAACCGCGGGTTAGCATTGCCGGCTTCTCGCCGGCTCTCGAGCATGCGCATCATCAGGAACTCTCTCTCTCCCGGCGTGCGGGCGGGACGAACATGCAGGTCGCGTTCTATTCCGATCGCGTTACCGACCCGGCGCTCACCGGAGTCGGCGAATTTTCCGCCGCCAACGGGGAGATTCTTCCCGATCCGTACTCGGGAACATTTACCTTCCAGGGCAGGGATTTGAATGCCCATGGCCTGCGCGTAGTGCTGGAGCGCAAGCTGACGCCGGAGCTGAGCGCCACCGTAGATTACGGCTACGGCGGCGTGCTCGACCTAGACAAAGCTGACATTAAACTGCAGGATGCGCGGCAATCGATCGTTTCGCGCGACCGTCATACTGTAGCGGGAAAAGTCAGCGGCACTGTTGGCTGCTCCAAGACACGCTGGATCGCCTCTTACCGTTGGGTTAGCGGCCCGGCGCTGACGCCGGTCGATATGTTCAACTCTTCCCCGGGACAATCCGATCCCTATCTGAGCATCTTCCTGAGGCAGCGGATCCCCGGAACCGGCTTTCTGCCCGGCCATATGGACGCGCTGATCGATATCCGCAACCTGCTTGCCGAAGGCTATGTGCCGGTGATGGGGAACGACGGGCACACGGTCTACCTGGTGCAGGATGCGCGCTCGATTCGGGGCGGAGTTGCGTTCACGTTCTAGGGCGTCGGCGGGAAGCAATTCACTCCCCGCCAGATGCGCGAATCTCATAGACAGTTGGAAGTGCGTCCGAGTTGGTGCGAACAAAACTACGCACCAGTTCGGTGCGGGAGAAATGGCCCAGGCTCAGAAGGCGTATGCACTCATCGGTAGCGCAACTCTCCCATGAGGTACGCTTTCCCCAAGGAAAACAGCTCGCCTCGATAATCCTCACCGGAAGTTGCTCCCGTAATCCCGTTTCTATCTGTTCTCGCAGCCATCGCAAGTAATCCAACTTCTGCGATATCGCAACCTTCGGATCTTCACGGATCACCACGCCGGGAAAATCGGGGATCTCCGCCCGCAGAGTGTGAATGTGTCCGTGTCCTTCGACCAGTATTTCAATATCGAGTTCCATCAGCCGTTCGAGACTCGCGAGCCATTTAAGGCTGTCAACGTCGGGATTCGGCGTCGCAAAGTAGCTTCCCATGAAGGCATCGCCCGCCAGCAGCAATTTCTCCTCGGGGTCGTACAGGACAATATGGTCATCGCAATGGCCGGGGGTGGCTATGACCAGCAACTGGCCGGACTCAGTATCCAGGGTTGGGCCCAGCAAGCAGTATGTTGGCTTCAAATCCGGGGGCTGCCCGATTATGGCGGCGCGCACCCATGGGAGCTTCTTAAATGGCGTCAAAAAGCGGGCAGTCATCTCCGAAACGTAGACGGGAGCGCCAGTAACCTCGGACAGCCAATTGAGGTTTCCGACGTGTTCTTCATGGGCGTGGGTGGCAACGATTCTTGTGATTTTCGGATGCAGCCGGCGCCAGTGTTGCGCAAGCGAACGCCGCATCTTTGGCGACCCGGGATCGATAGCAACTCCATCGTAGAGCACGGTTGTGAAGAGTTCGCCAAACAACAGTGGCACTGTGTTAGGCAGCATGCCGCTCAGAAACAAAATGTTGAGCTTTCCGTTCAGTAAGTCGAGTCGCTTGTGGTATGTCCTGATGAAAATACTTGTTCTTTGGGTCGCGGCCTTCATGCCTGCCCACAAGACCAGTGGCAATCTTATAAAGAACCCCAGCGTGTAGCACGACCAGAATGCTCCGAGCCGAGCCTGTTGCCGCACTACTTCTGGTTTTGAAATGCTGCAAACGCCCCCACGGCATTTGCTGAGAGAATATCGGTTAGCGGCAACAAATCCGTAGAGGAGCCGTCCTGCATTTCGAAAAGGAACGCGCTGCCCCAGCACGCCGATTAGCCAAGTCGACGGGAATAAACGAGCCAACGCCGCGACAGCATCCCAGCCAACGAGGACTTCGCCTTCCGGTGTGATGAGGTGCAGCTGCCGCAGGCAATCATCGAGCCTGAGTCGAGAGTCGACGGATGACAGGGCTTCAGCACTGATTGGCACGCACGTCGTCTTCTGCCCGCGATCGAGGGTTTTGAGCCACGATACGCAAGCCTGACAAATCTCACACTGTCCGTCGTAAAGCACTGTGTAACGTGCGTCTAAACTGTGGATCTCGTCCCGCTTTTCTACCGCTTTAGCTGCCGAGTGTTCGAGCATGATGGAGTGCGCCCGCACCGATGCTGCGAGTGGCGAGCATGTTAGGTCGGATGCTGCGGCGAGGTCAATGGCAACGGGTAGGCCAGTGCCGAGCCGCTTGCCCCGGGTCTAGGGGTTCTGAGACCTCGGGCTTGCAAGGCGTGGTCTGCGGCTTCGGTCGGGGCTGTTTAAGCATCAGGGGCGTGTCTTTTGTAATAGCCTTCTATCCCTGACCGGTCTGAATTGCACAGTTTTCTGGCCTAGTTCGGGGCATCATGGTTCCATCATGATTGGGAGGCTGTTGGCATGGAAAACAAGCGGGAACGTTCCCCATCCCACGAAGACCGCGAGGCTCACGAACTCATGAAGCGTATTGAGAAGAAGCAAGCCTCCGAAAAAGCTGCCAGAGAAGCAGACACGAAAAGAACGCTCGACGACTACGCCAAGAAGGTAGGCAGCTGATAGGAGCGGTCACGCCTCCTCAGCCTAGTCGCTCCACCCGCCAAGACCGCAGCCCCGTGAGCGTTCTCGTACAAATTTCTTCGGCGGAGCCGGTGGCTTTCACCGGCATCAGCAGGCCAAGGTTCTTATAGAACTCGATCAGCGGCGCGGTGCTTTGCTGGTAGGCTTGCAGCCGGACCTCGATCGACTCCGTCCGGTCATCTTCGCGCTGAAACAGCTTGCCGCCACAGTCATCGCACCGGCCCGCCAGTTTCGGCGGACGCTCGCTCATGTGGAACACCGCTCTGCATTTCTGGCAGGTGCGGCGGCCGCTTAGCCGCGCCACGATTTCATTGGTAGACAGCTCGTAGTTCACCACGGCGGTGAGCGCGAGTCCTTCGTTCTCCATGAGTTGTCTCAGCGACTCGGCCTGAGCCAGGGTGCGCGGAAATCCATCGAGGATGAAGCCGCCGCCACAATGTAGGCAAGCGCTGCGCTCACGAACCATCTCCCATACCGTCGAATCGGGCACCAGTTCGCCGCGACGCATGTACTCCGCGGCGGCACGCATGGCTGGGCTCTGTTCCTGTTCCGTGCGGCCGGCTGCGGCGCGGAAGACGTCGCCGGTGGAGAGGTGGCAGGCATGCAGGTGCTGATTCAGAAGAGCGGCCTGAGTACCTTTGCCGGAGCCCGGCGCACCCAGCAGAACAAGTCGGAGGGAAACTGGGCGCCTTCCGGAATTACTTCGCAGCGAGCCGAGGGCCCCTGCAGCCAAGCGGCGCGATCGTTCTGATTTTGCGCAGGCATGTTGACGACAATGTATGCGATCACGAGATGCTTCGCAGTGACGGTAATCACATTGCTGCGAGAAAATACTGGAAACCGTCTCCGTACCTGCCTGTACCCGGACGCAGCCCACAGATGTACTTCCGACTGTCGCCGCGCCCTTTTCACTATTGACTGGTGCACAGGTTGAATCTAGATTCCCCGTAACGTTGCAATGGCGTCCGGCTCGAGAAAGAGTTTTCGAGGCGGCGCCGATCACGCCGCTAAAACTGTTCGCGTCGCAGACGTGCCCCGAGAGCCTGCACTTCTCCAGGCAGCCTCACGCAGAACAGTGCAATCGCTTCGCGCCGCTTCTACTGCTTCACGCGCCATCACGAAACACCAGGAGAAAACGAAGGAGAAGTGTGTCCGTTCCAAAGCACGTTCGGCACACACGCAGTGGTGTGCCTATTCCGAGCCATGGGAGGATCCCCCAATGAAGTGCCAGAACATGGTGGTTGTAAGTCTTTGCGTGGGTTTGTTCGTAGTCGCAAGCACAGGAAAGTTGGCAGCTCAAAAAGATCCGGGGCCAAGAGCAGGCACGGCCGCAGCTGGCGCCGCTTACCCAACCCTTAACTCCAACGAGCAGAGTTTCTTCAGCCAATCGTCGATGCGATTTGCTGAAGTGGATTCGGTATCGGGGAAAATCGAAGCGGGCTCCGGCCTGGGGCCTACTTTCAACGGCAACAGTTGCGCCCAGTGTCATGCGCAGCCCGCGATGGGCGGCAGCAGCCCTGGTATGAAAAGTCCGCAGAATCCGATTCCGAACCCGCAAGTGGAACTGGCTACACTCGACGGGGCCACAAACGTTGTGCCTTCTTTCATTGCAGCTGATGGGCCGATACGCGAGGCGCGATTTGTCCGCAATGCCGATGGTTCGCCCGATGGCGGCGTTCATGGCCTATACACGATTGCCGGCCGCAGCGACGCTCCGGGTTGCAGCCTTGCCCAACCGGATTTCGCGACCCAGTTGGCGAGGAACAATGTGATCTTCCGCATTCCCACACCAACCTTCGGCCTGGGATTAGTGGAGATGACGCCCGATGCGACTCTGCAAGCCAATCTGGCTGCGAACCGTGGCATCAAAGCCGCGCTTGGCATCGGAGGCATGCTCAACACGACCGGGAACGATGGAACGGTGACGCGCTTCGGCTGGAAGGCTCAGAACAAGTCGCTCATAATTTTTGCCGGTGAAGCCTACAACGTGGAACAGGGCGTAACCAACGAGAGTTTTCCAAACGAGCGCTCGGCGGTTGTGGGCTGCATGTTTAATGCATCCCCCGAGGACTACACAGACATGACAGGCCTGACCGGCACGGCGGCGGATACATCCTCCGACCTGACGGCTTTCGCGAATTTCATGATGCTCTCGGCGCCGCCAGAACCGGCTGCGGCGACTCCATCCACGCAGAATGGCGCGAATCTGTTTAACAGCGTAGGTTGCGCCCTTTGCCACACCGCTTCGCTCACGACTGGTCCGTCGCGATTTACGGGCATGTCGAACGTGGTTTACCACTCCTACTCGGACTGGGCTTTGCATCACATGGGCTCAGGCTTGGCGGACGGTGTCTCCCAAGGCGCAGCTGGCCCCGACCAGTTTCGTACCGCTCCACTTTGGGGCGTTGGGCAGCGTCTGTTTTTCCTGCATGACGGTCGAGCCTCGGACTTATCGCAGGCGATCAATGCCCACGCCAGTCCGCCCAGTTGCAGAGGCGCACAGGCAGCCCGGAACTGCAGGTCCGAGGCTGATAGCGTAGTGCGCCGCTTCAACCAACTCAGCGCCTCCCAGCAGCAGGACATTCTGAACTTCCTGCGCTCGCTGTAACCGGAGTTTGCGAGAGCTCAGGGGCCGGCAAGCCCTGCGAGCTCTCGCAGCACGCCCGGCCGGATTGAACTACAGCTTAAACAATCGAGCATCCCCCAAATCCCAGGCTGGACGGCCATTCTGGAGGATGTGGACGCCCGGCTATATCTTCTCAAAAAGGCAAAATCATGGCGCAAATTCCTTGACATGCTGGCTGGCAAACCATACACTTCGGTTCCAAGCAGCGGGCCCGATTTCTGTGGAGGTTGCGATGGGACGTGGAATCGGTCTTATTTTGTTGATCCTCATATGCCTGGCCGCGATACTGCTGGGCCTCGCGTTGACCCAAAATGTGTCGCAGGCGAAATCCGCCGCCCCACAAGTCCGGCACTCACGGCTAGCGATGGTGCTCTGACAGCCGGTTCCTCGAAGTCCGCGACCCACAGAAGCACTCCGACTTATAACAACCTGCCAACCGATTCTGCCCCGCTGTTGAGAACCAAAAATCGAAAACTCCACAGACAGATAGCGTAGATCAGTTTTTTCCAGCGAACGCCAGGCGGTTTCGCGCCTTCCCCCCACGGGACAACGCATATAATCATCCGCTAAGAAAATAACCGGCCCGCATTTTCGGGCGGCCTGAGGACTGTGTGCGAGCGCATTGGTCGCACCTCCGGGCTTGTATTCGAAAGGGGAAAAGCTATGACAGCGAGAGCGAGGGTGATCGTCGCTTTGGTCGTCATGTCGGCTAGTTCGCTGATGGCCCAGACGTTTCGAGGCACCATCCTTGGAACGGTGACCGATGAATCGGGCGCGGTGATCTCCGGCGCCAAAATCACGGTGCACAACGTGAACACTGGGCAGGACCGCAGCGCACTGACGAGCGCGGATGGCAGCTATTCCGTGCCTGAACTCCCCATTGGGACTTACACGGTGACGGTTTCGCAAAGCGGCTTTCACGCCTCGGCGATGAGCGGCGTGGTGGTGGACGTGGCCACCGAGCGCCGCGTGGACGTGGTACTGAAGCCGGGCGAAGTCTCGCAGACCGTTGAAGTTTCCGGCGAAGCGCTGCCCCAGGTGGAAACCACATCGGCGGAGTTGGGCGGCACCCTCACCAGCGGGACGATCGAGAACCTTCCGGTGAATGGGCGGGACTACACCAAGCTGATCTATCTGAATCCCGGCGTGGCCGGCTCGCCTGATCAGATCACCGACTCCCCCGGCTCCTATGGCACGTTTTCGATGAATGGGTCGCGGGGCAGATCGAACAATTATCTGCTCGATGGCACCGACATGAATGACGGCTATCGCAACGATCCGGCCATCAATGAGGCGGGAGTGTTCGGCGACCCGGCAACCATTCTGCCGATCGACGCAGTGGCTGAGCTGCGCGTGCTTTCCAATTACGAAGCGGAGTACGGCCGAAACAGCGGCGCCGTCATCAACATCGTGACCAAGAGCGGTACGAATCAGTTGCACGGCTCGGGGCTGGAATACCTGCGCACCGACAAGCTGGGGGCGAGGAACTACTTCAACTCGGAAGGCGGAAAGAATCCATTTCACAACAATCAGTTCGGCGCCGCGCTCGGAGGTCCGGTAGTAAGGGACAAAACTTTCTTCTATGTGGATTATGAAGGGCAGAGGGAGACCGGGTCACAGTCCGGCACCACGTGCGTGCCCGATCCGCGGCAGATCGCTGCGGATGAGACAGCGATAGGGACGCCCAATGCGGTGACCGCGGCACTGTTGGCGCTCCATCCTTTTCCCACGCCGAATCTTTCGGTTACCTATGACCCAGCCGACCCAAACAATGACACCGGTTGCCCGAACGGGAATAACCTGTCCACCTCCACACACTTTAAGAATCGAATCGACAGCCTGATCACCAAGATTGACCACAACTTTAACTCCAACAACCTGCTGACCGGCCGCTACTACTTCGGCGACAGCGACCAGAGCTTTCCCTTCGCGCAATTGGCGGGAGGGCTGCTGCCCGGATTCAACACGGTGACGCCGACGCGGGTGCAGATGATCGCGATTTCTTATGTGAAGGTGGTGAACAGCAACCAGGTGAACGAGGCGCGCGTGGGGTGGAATCGATTTGCGGAGGGATTCTTTCCCGAGGACCGCAGCTTCAAACCCAGCTCCATCGGCCTGAATACGGGAGTGGGCGCCTACGACTCGGGCCTGCCCGCCATTGGTGTCGGCGGGTTTGCCCAAATCGGGGCGACCTCCGGGGTCCCGCGGAACCGCGTGGATTCCAATTGGCACTTCATCGACAATTACTCCTGGAAAACCGGCAAACACGACGTGAAATTCGGGTACGAGTTTCGCCGCACTACGATCACGCAGGTGCTGGATCATGGCTTCCGGGGCAACCTGAACTTCGATAGCCTGACTACGCTGCTGCAAGGCCTGCCTTCGGGCGGCGGACAGATCGCAGGAAATACCCGCCGCGATACCTCCGAGAACAGCCACGGGTTCTACGTTCAGGATAGTTTTCGCGTGACTCCACGGCTAACCCTCAACTACGGGTTGCGTTGGGACTATTTCGGAGTGATGGGGGAGAAGAATAACCTCTTGTTTCGCTTTAATCCGGCCAGTGGCGGATCCCTGGCGCAGGTGGGAACCAGTGGTGCATCCGGGCTTTACGACCCGGACTACAACAACTTCGCGCCGCGCGTAGCGTTTGCCTATGATCTGACGGGCAAGGGCAAGACCGTAGTTCGTGGCGGCTGGGGCCTGTTTTATGACGCTTTCTCGCAGGACATTTTTCTCGGTCATTTGCCGTGGAATTGTATCTTTTGCCCGGGTCCCGCCTACGTGGGTAGCGGCCCTGGCGGGCTTTCCTTTGGAGGCCTGGCCGGCGGCGCGCTTTCCGCGAACGCGCCGGTTTATGGGGGCTTCGGCCCCAATCCGGATTTCTTTGTGGCCGATCCCCACATGCGCACGCCCTACATCCAGAATTTCAATCTGAATTTTCAACAGCAGATCGCAAGCAAGGTAGTGCTGCAAGTTGGCTACGTAGGCAGTAAGGGGACCAAGTTGTTTCAGTTCCTCGACATCAACCAGCCTAGCTTGGCAGCGATTACGGCTTCCGATTTGGCGAACGGCGTAGGGTACTTGAGCGTGCCTCGAGTGTATGCTAATTTTCCGGAATATCTGAACGAGGAGAAGTCGTCGGCTAACTCGATCTACCACGCGCTGCAGACCAGTTTGCGAGTGAATGGCTGGCACGGGCTGTCGTCGCAAGCCAACTTCGTGTGGTCGCACTCGATTGATACGGCCAGCGATCTCGAGGATTTCATCCCCAATCAGGCGCAGCCGCAAGATAGCACCAATCCAGTGGCGGACCGCGGCAACTCGAGCTTCGACATCCGCCGCCGTTTTACCTGGAACTTCGGATACGAGTTTCCCAGCCTGGGTGGCAATTGGGCGAAGCTGAAAAGTGGGTGGGGCTTCGATGGAGTCGTCAATCTGCAGGATGGCCAGCCGTGGCAATTGAACTATGAGTTCGAGGGCGATTATTCGGGCAGCGGCGAAGGGTACGACCGCCCCGATGTGATCGGACCGCTGCACTACTCAGGTAATCCGTCGCAGTATCTGGATTTGTCGGCCTTCGCGGCGCCGTGCACCTGGGCGTCGGTGGGTGACCCTGCCGACAGCAGCGAAGCGAATTGCGTGGCTGGATCCAGGCACTTCGGAAATCTGGGACGCAACTCTCTGCGTGGCCCCAGTTTCAAAGAATTCAATTTTTCTGTTTCCAAGAAGACGGCCTTGACCGAGCGCGTCAGCCTGCAATTGCGCGCCGAATTTTTCAATCTTTTCAACCATCCGAATTTTTCCAACCCGGCGCTGCCGAACTTCATTGCCGACGCCGGCGCTCCAAATTACCTCACGGGCGGATACGTGTTTAACGGCGCGCCGGCTTACTACCAAATCACTGCGACTGGCGACGTGGGGATTGGCAATCCGTTTCTGGGCGGCGGCGGGCCCCGCGGAGTGCAGTTCTCCGCCAAAGTGGCTTTCTAGCGAGACTCGGGGCGCCGGGACGCTAGTCGTCGCTAAGTTGGGGCCGCGAAAGCCTGCCCTGAGCGGAGTCGAAGGGCGGCGTAAGAATGCAGCCACGGCGCGAGCGCTCGGTAAAGGTGGAAAGTGATGGAGTCGCAGCGGGCGAAAGAGCATTTCTCTGCAAGGTCCTGCTCTACCTCATCTCACGCTCGTCGAGAAAAACAGATGGGAAAGCCGTTCCCAGCCCCAGCTCTAAGAAATTGCCTAGCTCACGAGTTTCGCGGGAAAAACATAGCGCTGACTCGGGGCAAAATATTCCCGATGTGGTACTCTCGCCTCTCTATGCCCGATCAAAAGGCCGAGCGACGCACCATACGCCGGGTTCCAGTCCGGGTGCCCGTCTCCATCAAATCCCCGCAGGGGGAGCGGGTTGAAGGCTATACACGCGACCTGAGCATGGCCGGCGTCTTTCTATATACCGATGCTCAAATCCACCAGGGGAGCGAATTGGAGATGGTGCTGATCCTGCCGCCCGAGCTGACGGAGGGTGAAAAACGGTGGGTATGCTGCCGAGCTTCAGTCATACGTGTTGAAAATAAAGGAGATGACCCAGGCTTCGGCGTGGCCGCCAGCATTCAGAGTATGCAAGTCCTGCCTGAGATCACGGGGTAATTCCCACGCTAGTGCCCAGAATGTAGGGCATTTCCTCCTCTATCTGTGCAAAGTTCTGCACTTTAACATCCCGAAATGGTACACGTGCGCGGGTGAAGACCGTCCGTAAAAAGCTGAAAAAAAGTGTACACAATGCATCAACTTTAGTGCATAATGCTGGCCCTTGAATTGCTCTGCTTCAAGAAGAAGCAATACTTTGCAGTCACTTTGCAACTTTAGGTGCTCCAGTCATGTGGATCGATAAATTGTCGGTAGGTGTATTACGAGTGCTGACTCCGGTGGGGCCTCGCTACATCCAGCCGGAATTAAGCCAGCGCATCTATTTGCTGTGGATTTTCCGCCACTTCAAATTGTTGCCGCTGCAAGTGCTGAACGCCAGGCAACAGCGTTTAGTGGATGAGCTGTGCGCAAAACATCGATTCGTCTCGCTGCCGAACGACCTCGACGACGCTCCGATATTGGGGACAGTGGAATGGCGTCCACGCGTCGATGCCGAAGCTTTGCCGCCGAGCCGGCCGAGTGCGAGCGTGACTTCTGTGGCTCACATGGCCGCTGGATCTCGCCAAAGTTCCTAACGGTCAGAAGGTGCTCACCACGGACTTATGGTGGCACAGTTTGGCACTGCGCAAATAGCAATAGCAATTCGCAACTCCGAATTTTA
The DNA here is from genome assembly GCA_963735545.1 of uncultured Acidobacteriaceae bacterium. GTDB lineage: Bacteria > Acidobacteriota > Terriglobia > Terriglobales > Acidobacteriaceae > PALSA-270. The sequence continues at coordinate 11,693 of CAVTLU010000011.1, read as the reverse complement.
GTTTGCAGCCCTCCCGCCCTCCCTTAAGTTTTGCCTTGTGTAGTGAGTTCGTGTCCGGTCGCGATGCGAGCGGTTTATGCTACACTCGTCTTCGCATCCGCAAAGCAGCCGACGCAGTGGTTTCGGCAAGCAGCTTCCCGGCTGCAGCATGGGCCGATCGCCTGCAATCCGCGCCAATGCGCGGAACTCCTAGGGCGGAAGCACAATCCTCAGTGGGCGCGTAGCTCAATTGGCAGAGCAACTGACTCTTAATCAGTAGGTTGTAGGTTCGATTCCTACCGCGCTCACCAGCAATTTCAATCAGTTAGGGCCTATTTGCGAAACGACTGAGCACGGAGTGTAGATATTTTTGTAGACGCTCAAATCCTCCGCGATCCGCTGGAAGTCCTCACCGTTGATGGCCGCTCGCGGGCCGCTTGTCGTCTGCAATCTTGGCAAAGGGCAAGGAGGGGTCATGTTTGCTGAACGTCGCCAAGAACCGCTTCGCACTGGCGTTTGATTTCATCCAGGGCCCCGTAGTACCAGACGAGACACTCCGTGCCAAACACGAAATAGAGAATCGTGCGCAGTAGCACTAACTGCATGAACAGATTCATATGCGGTGACGGTTTTAGGTTGTCAAACAGGTGAAACAGCATGAAAATCCCGCCAACAACAATTGCCAGCCACAACCCTAGCAAAATCGAAGGGTTAGGGTAGATAGCGCCCCTAGGCCTAACGGCGTGCTTCTCACGATGAACTAGCGAGAGGCACGACTTGTGTTTTCCCGCCGCTATCCCCCTCTCTAGCGAGGCAACGAAGTGAAACGGCGGGAGCCAGAAGATGCATACCAGCAGAAGAAAGTAGCAAACGTCTTTTAGGTAAGCGGACTGCACGGTGAATGTCTGAAACTTTGCCGCGACTGATGAAGAGTCGGGCAGGAATGGGCGCAAGATCAGATATGCCGAGCCCGCACTACCAAGAAAAATGGCCAGCCCTGTGGCAAATGCCGTCGTTCTTTCGGACTGGGCTAGCTTGTGGTCAAGCACGAGTGCTAGGACAGAAGAGATCAAAATCCACAGGAATGTTCCTATTGCGGCGACAATTGCCAGTGATTTGAAGCGGTCGAATTGGTAAGTGAGCTCTATGATCAACGTAAGCGCGTACAACGATGCATAAATCAGGCAACTGGCCAGAGCGTGTACTGCATGGTCTCCGATTAAATGCCCAAAACGTGTTTTGGCGTCCGTTTCTTCGTTCTTCGGAGCGCCGAACTTTGTTGCTGGCGCAGCGGGAGAGATTCCGATGCTCGCTCTATCCCGGGTGGCATTCTTGCCGAGACCGCCCCTGGCGAGCCATGAATCAATCTCGGACGTGTATGCATAAACGGGGCCCCGTGTGCCAGCAAGGTGATGGACGGGTAGGTCGCGCTCCTTCTCCCAGCGCTGGACAGTCCGCTTGTCGCGGCCCAAATGCGCAGCTATCTCTTTCCATGAGTGCAAGGCATGGTTTGGGGGGAACTCAGCCATCTCCTAGGCGGCCTCCCAATTCGTTGCTGCGTTCCGTCGAATGGCGAAGACTCTAGCTCAATAAGCCGTTTAGGGCAACTACACACATCCGCTAAATATGCAAATGATTGCCGGAAGTGTGCAAATCGTACTTCCTAGCCCGCGTTTCATGCAAAGCGGCAGGCTAGCGATGCACGGTTGTCGCTTATTGCCGGCTTGACTCGGACGAGCGGGCAGCTTATACATGCCCGCATCTCTGGGTTCCGGGCTCTTGCGAGAGTCTGGGGACGAAGGGCGCTTGACGGTATGAGCGTACTTGCTAGGATGCAAATATGATACGGCCAATCTACAAGTGGATGACGATAGGTATTCTCTTGGTCGGCGCTTTATCGGCGATGGCAGTCTCATTCGTAGCGAACCCTCGTCTCGGTTGGCTCGCTTTCACTGGGGCAGGCAGCTACAACGATGGCGGTTCCCACCCACCTGAAACGCAGATTGTGTGGTCGCCCGCATCTGTAGATGAAACCGCGACGCCCGGACAAGTGGAGACAGTGTCGATCACTTTCGTCGCGTCCGAGAATCTGAGTCGGGTGTCCATTATTGTTTCGCCTAAAATTGCCTCGCTTGTGCGCGTTGAGCCCTCTTTGATTGAGAGAATAGAGAAGAATGAAAGCAATACCTTAAAGATCACAGTGCGCCCTCATGCAGGGTCGACTTTGGGAACCTTCGTTGGCACCGTTACACTGCAAGAGGACCCAGCCGGTAGGGAGAAGAGAAAGGCGCTGTCGAAAGCCCTCCCCGTGACAGTTAATGTGTGGGCGAAAGCTTCCGAACCTTCTATTGGCCTGTCGTTCCAAGTACCTCCTCTGGGAGGAGTCACGCGGCTCGAAACGACTACGCCATATAACGGTGTTACACGGTTGGCTTTCCAAGTGAAGCGACCTGGACAAGAAGAGTTTGTCTCTGCTTTTCTTATGGGTGTCTATGAGAACCCTTCTCGTCTCAGTCTCCACGATTGGTTCGAGGAGAACGTAGATGAAAATTCTCTGCTCCTTGCGAACCACGCGTTCGAAGAAATGGGTTTGTCTAATGGCGTTGTCGCGCTCGTCCTTTCCGGCCCCATTCCTTCGCAGTATCGAGACCTCAGGGGGCCGATCATGACCGAAGCTTACATGCTTTCACCCAATGGCGACAGGGTAGTCAGCATAGTTCATTCGGAAGAAACCATTCTTTTCGACCTGGGGTATTCGAACCAGCAAGTTCGCGATCTAATGTTGGAGGTTTTGGCGACAGCGCAGCTTTGAATTTCGCGTCGGAAGTGTGGCGGGAGGGACAAATGAAGCTCTTAGAACCGACTGGGTTGCTACTATTTATTCTTGGAATTGGCATTTGCCTATCCCCAGCACAACAGGTACCCAATTGTGGTGATCCACTCTCACCACAGGCTACGTATGGAGGACAAGTTGCGAAGTCGAACGGGTCCCAACAGGGAACTGGTTGGCCTTGTGGAAAGGCACATGGACAATATGGCGCGGAATGGCAATGCGTTGAATATGTCCAAAGGCTTTATGGAGAAGCTACGTGGACAGGAAACGCAATAGACTACTTCAGCGCAGCGTCTGCGTCTAAGAAGAAGCTTGTTGCATTTAGCAATCCTGGAGTCGTTCCTCCCGTACCCGGCGATATCCTAGTTTACGCAGACCTGAACCGGCAAAACCTGGCTGGGCACGCCGCAATAGTGACGAACGCTCCTTACGACAAAACCACGAAAGTCGGCAAGGTGCAGGTTGTCGAACAGAATGCATCGGATACTGGAGTCAGGACTCACGAGCTGAAAGACTCGAATGGCTTGTACACCATACCCGACATTTATGTGGGCTACAAAGTTTTGGGATGGCTACATAAACCAAGCCAATTGTGGAAGTGGATATCCTTTGCTGAAGGCAATCCCGGTGTTCCGGGAGACGGCACGGTGATTGACGCAAATCTTGGGAAAGTCCAGCTGGCGTTTGAGCTTGCGACACCTATCGCGCTGCGCGATTATACAGGCGGCTTTACATACACGGCTTTTTTCCCTAGCGGAACTCCTCAGCTCAGGTACGTGCAGTTGGGGATCAGCAATCTGCAAACCTCCGGGTCATGCCAAATCTCCTTCGAATACCGCCCCACGCCCAGCGGAAACGTCAGCTACGGGAATACGATCCGCAATGGCGTGATACTTAGCGATGGTGTACCCGGTATCTTTACGAATGTATCGTCATCGGATCTGAATTCCATCGTGGCATTTGTAAATCAGGGTAACCCGGCTTGTACAAGCGTGACGCTAAATGACTTGTATTTCGATCACCTCCTACTGGAAGTCGCCAATCCGTCCAGTTTCTGGCCCACTCTAGACGCTGCTGCGGTTGGTTCAGGACCGAACAACTTCCCCGGCATTGAGGTTCCCTAAAAAGGGGCTGGATTTGTTGTTGTGTTCTTGTGGGCTTGTTGGCCCTCTTGAGCACCGCGAGCTCCTGGCCAAGTCGGGGGCAGAGGTGACTCCGACTTCAACGGTGTTGTTATCACCAGCTTCCACAACCTGGGCAACAGTCTCGTGCTTGCACCAGTGCACATGCATCGTAATCTCCGTCAGCCAAGTGGACTGCTCGGTAGCTCCAATGGATAGGCCGATTCACAAGGCACGAGTCTACCGCATAGACGGCGAGAGCTCCCACCGCCTGGAGAATGTCGATGACCGCCGGGGTTCCTGGGCAGGGATGACTCTTCGAATCTATCGCATCCGGAAATACACACCTGAAACATGGGCCCTCCGCTTTCTGGACAAACACATAGCCGTGATCTGTTTCGCGGCCGACCGCAGTGAAAATTACTGGGGTCCTCTTCAAACGAAAATATCGGCTTGCCGCAATTCGCGCCGGATGATTGTCCACGCCGCAAACCACAACATCGCACGCCAGGTCCAAAGCGCACCCGATCGCAGTTTCTAGGCGCAGAGCGTATCCAATGATCTGGGTCGCCGCTATACATTCCCTCTGCAGATTCTGTGCGAGCGCGATGGCCTTGTTCTCGCCTAAGTCGCATTCATAGAACCGCTGCCGATTGAGATTGCTGACCTCCACCTCGTCATCGTCCAGAATCGTCAAAGCGCCAATTCCTTTACGCGCCAGTGCGGGCGCAATGTGGCTAATGAGTCCGCCAGCACCGATGCACATGACCTTGCTTCGGGAGAACGCTTCCTGATCGAAACCGGCGATCTTCCTCTGCCGGTCTTCAGCTCCGGGAATGGCTTTGCCCTTGAGCCTGATTGATGTTTGTGAGACGGAAGGTATGTTTGCCAACCTGCTCAACTCCTGAGCCATGAATCTTCACCTCCAGGTTTTCGTCCAAGCGGAAGAAGCGGATGTAGCCGTCCCGACTGAAGATGGCGGCTACAGTGGGATAGCCTGCAGTTTCCAGCCTCTTTTGAAAATTCTGGTCTGTCCCCGATGGATTGGTGGCCCCAGCCCCGTTCCCCGGATGACTGTGGAAGTGGGCCAGCAGCCGGTGCCCAAATTGCTCCAGTTTTATGAGCAGCCGGTGAGTGGAATTCATGTTGCCGACCACAGCCAGGGCGGTCCGCTTTTCGTGTAGGAATTCAAGTTTCTGGCTGAGCACGTATTGGCCATCGAGTTCTGAGCCAGTGATGAAGAATAGCTGTTCGTTCTGGTCTGCCGTGAGTTCTCGGAAGCATTGATCCAAGAATAGTGAACTCACGACGTAACGGTGGGGGCTGCCACTGAGTGATTTCTGCCCTGACTCGATCCGTTCCAGTGTCTCGATGAACTCGTTGGTTTGTTCGATCTGTCTGCAAATGCGTCGCATTCGCGCGCTCCTGCGGCGCTCGGCTGCCTCTGAAAAGGCCCGGAGCAGCCGGTCTTGCTTGGCCAGCAAGGAGTCACGTTCCGCGTCCAGATGCGATCTTGGGGGTGACATATTTTCTTGCAGCATGAATTCGGTTCCTCGAAGCTATCCCTTGCCCTGGAATGCTTCCGTAATCAGCCGTTCAACCACCAGGATGCCTGAGCCAACGTCGGCTGGCCGTATGCTCATGTGGACGTGAAATCCCTTCTTGCCGCGCGGTTGGAAACACGCCCAATGGGACGAGTTCCGCAGAGCCTGCGGTGGATCGAGGATATAGAAGCGAAGATCACTCCAACGACGATCCTCGACCAGCCCACCAAAGGAACCAAATCTGGTCTGGTAGTTGCCAGCATAGGTGTTTCCCTGCCGGACCCAGCCGCGTTCTTGCCAGTACGGAAGCTGCAGTCGCCTCACAAGTCGCGGCGGCGTGCGTGGCTGGGGCGCAGTCGCTCCGATTTCGCCGGAAGTGGCCCTGCTACCAATCACCGTGACGCGCACACCGGGACTCCGACGTCTGCTGGGCTGGACGCATACAGTTTCTGGCCATCCACAACTTTGTCGTAGACAGAATCCGCCTTGGCAAAGAACGGCTCATTGGGCCCCTTGCTCAGCAGATAGTCAGGCAGACTGAGTTCTTGCAGGACATCACGGCACGTGGTTCCGGGCTCGATAGTGAGATCGTGAATTCGACCGCTGCCCGCGACGACTACCGAAAGTTTCTTCATTCTGTTCTCCATTAGCAGGGCTGTTGCAGCCCTCCTACTACTACAGTGACATGTAAGGAGGTGCGAAACCTTCGACTGGAATCAAAGATACCCGAATCCGAAGACAGTCCAACAAAAACAGACGACTCGGCTTGCAAAGGCGTCGTGCCCAATTGCACCTCCGCCGATTGACAGAATATGATTTCAGTCCTAGGCTCCCTCTATGAGTTCCGATCTGCGGCATACGATTAGTTGGCCGCATCACCAGCCAAATAATCCTTTACATGGAACCCCAGATTCAGGCACCCACTAAAATTCGGAAATCGGAACCTTTCGTGCGGCTACCAACGGAAGATGGAAGCCTTACGGCGGATTTTCACGTTCACTCGCGCTACTCTTCGGATTCATTGTCCACTGTGGACGAACTTGTTCGTGGTGCCATTGAAAAGCGCGTCGGAGTTATTGGCATTACGGATCACTATGTGGACAAGGCTTTTGCGGATCTGAGTCGCAATGCACCTGCCGTCCTTGGCCCAGGCTATGGCGTCGATATCTCACGAGACGTTCATCATCATACGGACGGCCGCCTCGCGCCTGATTTTGTTAAAGGGCAAGGAAGTTTCGACAAAAGGGTGGTTTTCACATACTTGCTCTTGCTTACAAAGGGCAAGTCCACAATTTCCAGAATATACGACGACACGCTCCTGGAGATCAATAGACTGAACGGATTGGCCATAATCCCCCATCCTTGTAACACGCTCTCTCATGGCATCGGCGCGAAGAGGCTTGGGGAGCTCGCAAGCGCGGCCAGGACCAGACACTTGATCGATGCCATCGAAGTGTTCAATGCGAATGGCTCCTTTCCGATGTTCTGGAGCAACGCAAGAAGCGAGAAACTAGCTGCGCGGTTTCAGCTCCCTGGTGTGGCCTCATCCGATGCTCATCAAGTCCGACATTTGGGAAGAGCTGTAACTATCTTGCGAGAACCACTTGATTTAACGTCTGACTCGAATCTTGCTGGTACATTGCGCGACAGTCTTCGATCTGGGGTAAGATATGTCAAGGAATCTGTACCTATTGCAGAGTTCTTTGACTGGTTTCTCATCCCGAAAAATCTCATCGGCGGTGCGAGGTAAGCCGTGGCGCATTGAACCCCCTCCCGACTATGAGGTGTATTGACTGCCGTAGGTAGGAACTGAGCGTGACTGTCGCCCGAACAGGATCAATCGATGCGAAGTGAAACGGAAGGTGACGGGTCGAAAACAGGTATTGGAGGAATACCCCGCGCTGCTGACGGCGACAGCGTGAGCATTGTTCTAGAGCATCTTAGATTGGCTCAGAGTGAACTGGTAAAACGGATTGAGATGCAGATGAAACTGGTCGAGCTATACGGTTTTTTCGTGTTAAGCGCATATTCGGCTGGTGTGATTTCGGGCCACTATGAGCTACTGTTGTTTGTACCCATCGCTTCAGGGCTCATCGCCATTTGGTGGATCGATCGCCAAGGGATGATCATATTGCTGAGGTGTTTTATTGTCGAGCAGATCGAGGGACAGATGCTTCCCAAAGTTCTCCGCGATTCCGATGGACTCGTGTCGTCGGGATGGCAATCATATTTTTACCGCCACTACTATTCCAGGACGAGGCGAGCGCACAGGATCATTTTTCTGGCCGTTCTCCTTATGACGCTGGTTCCATCATCGATCTTTGCGCTTGGATGCATTCACCTAGCGTGGGTAGCATTCTTAGCGGATTCCAGAATATACGAGTCAATGAAATGGTATTATGGCCATCGCTACGGACGATGGATAGCCGGGGGAACGGTCCTTCTGGCGACTTGGTTTTTCTGGCAGGCGTTCAGGCTCAACAGAGGTCTGAAGAAGTTCGATTCGCACATGGTTCTCTCGAGGTTGGCTGAGCCGTCCTGGCAACGCCTTGGGGGGCGGTCCTCAAATTACTTTCTCGATCTGGAAGTTAACTAACCGACAGGTCGCATTCGCCAGGTGCGTCGCCGGATTCACAATAAAGCTCATTTGTATTCAGATCACGACCCTCTATCCCGTGGCCGCAATCGACCAACCGAAGCGTCGGCCGATCGATCGTGGCGACCGGCGGTAAGGGAAATAATTCCGTAAATCGTAACTTTCTGCCCGTCAAAGATCACCTTTTCCACGATCAAGCGCAGCAGTCGCTGTTTCTCTCTTCCACCGTGGCGATATCAAGACGCTCTGCCATCAATTTGCAGCAGTCGTCAATTGAAGTCTGGATGGCCCTCGGCGGAAGTGGTTGAAAGTGCTTTTTAAGTTCCGTCTTGCGGATCCCACTGCGGCCCCCGTCGTGCGCCTAGCTTCTTCTTCTAGCTCATTCCCAAGCTGCGCGCCGGAGAGAGAACCCCAAGCCGATATGCTTCAAGGAGCCGGGATTCTTCGATGTCAAGCTGCTGGCTTGATTTTTCGATTTCGGCCGTCTCGGCCTGCCGGGTATCGCCTTGGGCGGTCAGCTTTTCGTTCAGCTTCGTCACGCTTTCAACGATCAGGCGAGGATTCAGAATCGCCTCGCGGAACGCGTTCCATACAGCCTCGTCAAGGCTGTGTTCTAGTATCGTGCGGACCTTCTTGCAGCGAGCATGGCAGCGATAGTAATACTTTCCGTGGCATGGGTCACCGACGTAGCGAGAGCCGCAGCCAGCGCATTGGACCAGGCCACGGAGCAAATAGACATGCCGCGAGTTCCGAAGTGAAAAGGCGAAATTCTGATTGAGCTGGCGCTGCGCCACTCTCCCAAAGGGCCCGTGGGATGAGGGAGAGATGCTCGGCGAGCCGAACTGGTAACCACTCCGTCCTAGGCCTGGGTTGGACACTGCTTTTCAGTGAACGGCGGTATTTGTCTTTCCGGGTTGGGTTCTTTGGGCTCGCAACTTTCAAACTTGTTGTAGTGCCACAGCCCTGTGTAGACCTCGCTCGCGCAGAATCCGCAAGACAGTGGATTTTGCCCAGGGGCTTTCCCCATTTCTAGGCAAAACTCGCAGCTCATTCAGGCGACCAACGACTTTTCGAGCCGAGAGTCCCTCTTCGGCTACCCATTTTGTAGCACCCGCCGCACCGGTGTCCCGCTTCCTCCGGGTTGATCTCAGAATACCTTCTGTCCCGGCTGCCCGATCCTTGCGGGTGTAGCGATATCCGTATGGCGCAATCGAACCAAGAAACTGTTTGCGAACCTCGACTTTATGCCGTTTGCCGCGACGCGTGCGGTCGGAAATCAGTTCTCGTTCAAACTCGGCGAAGCTGCCCAGGATATTGACCATGAGGTTCTGCGTCGGGCTCTTTTCGGCGGGCAACTTGCGAAAGATTACCTGGACGCCCTTACGTTCCAGATCACGCTTGATGACACCCAAGTGAGCAACGTCCCGAGCCAAGCGGTCCACATCGTTGATGAGAACGATATCGAACACGCCCTTTGAAGCGTCGTCCCGGAGCCGGTCGAGTTCCGGCCTGGCCAGCACGCCGCCGCTCCAGCCTTCGTCTTTGTATACGCCTGTACTTTCCCATCCACTCTGCTGAGTCGACCGCTGCAATTCTGCGACCTGAGAGTCGATGGTTTGTCCTTCGCGCTGCTCTTCAGAAGACACCCGTGCATAGAGCGCGACTCTTTTTCGGGAAAAGCTTCTTGCACCTGAGGGGAAGGTAGTTAAGGCTGGGCCGGGCTACCGGTGTGAACGGTGTCGGTTCTCACGGTTCTTGTCAAGTTGCGGTTGTGGATTGTTCGAACGTTGAAGCAATTGCGCATACGCATCCAGGATGCGCTGTTCTGCGTCTGCATCAGGCACAGTCTTCCATTCCACTGCTAGGTCTTTCTGTCGATCTGCTGTTTTGTCAAACATGAATTGAGTTTAGGTTTTCCGGGCCTTGTCCAAAAGGCGGAAAACTTGCCTCGACCGCAACCGCACCCAGGCTCAAGCTTTCCCGTCTTTTGTGGTGGCTCAGTAGCGCCACCATCCCCCCGCAATGCTCATCCGAGAATCTATTTTCCAAGCGCTTTTGATTGGTTGCAGGCCTCTGGTCGAAGGCCTCTTTGAGCGCGGATGGGGACTAGCATCAAGTTGGGTTGCTAGAAGGGAAGCCCGGCAGCACGGGGAAGTTGTCGCATGGCTTCAAAAGCGCTGCCGCGAGCGGCTTTTCAACAGACTAACTACAGGGAAAAACGAATACCCGTAGCCACAATCAAGTTTTCCCTCATTTACAGTTCCTGGTCACCTGATACATTCAAGTCAGGTAAAACGCCTATGGACCAAAATAAATATCAAAACGAATTGGTCGTGTATCGGCGCCGCTGGGGACTTTCCCAGAAGAGGGTTGCCTCGCTGTTGGGACATCGGGATACCTCGATGCTTTCCAGGTATGAGAATGGGCGGTCGTTGCCACCGCTGGACACCGCGCTCCGCCTGGAGATCATCTATCGTGCTCCCGTCGCGTACCTGTACTACAAGCTGTACGCTTCCCTGCGTGGTCACATCCGCAGCAAGGAAACCGCTGACCCCATTGGTCGCCAACTGCCCCTGCTTTAATCTCACCGCCCGACTATGCCCCGTATTCTTGACCGTATAGCCCACTCCAATTTGAGCTTCGTCCCCGAGGCACGACTGAGGAATTCTTCGCGCTCCAACTGGCAAGGAGGCTCAGCGACCTCGGTCACTTGCGGGAATATGTGGCGATCGTTGCGGCCTATCCGATGCACCTTGTTTTGCAGGCCTACCATCGGGCAATCAAGCGAGGCGAAGGAGCCTTGCCGAGAGGTTCCGTGCAGAGGTGCAGCGGTTGTCCAAACAGGAGGATCATGAATGAGCCCAAACTGGCTGCGATCCGAAACTCCAGGAGGTCGCTGGCCGTCTCGGCACCTCGCTGGAACTCATCTCGATTACGCCCAAGTGCGTCACCTTTCGTCCTCTCACCAGAAAGCCGAAGACAGCGCACTCGGCTTTGTGCGCTGGGTGATCGTCACCTTTGGCGTTACTTCGGCCGCGCTGGAGGAGACTCCACAGGAACAGGATACCCGCAGCGCTGTACTTCACCGGCTCATCATGCAAACGTTTCGGGAGGCGGGGGTATCGATCTGGACTGTAGGTAAACAGCAGTTGTTCGACGCTTACGCCATCCCGGCGGTCAAGAACCGGCGTGAACTCCGCGCCATCGCAGCTTCGTGCTGGCCCATCCTCATCAGCCGTGGCGATGGCCTATGCCTGGACGCTACGGCCCTCGGTCGCAATGTCGAAACTGAGCGTCTGCTCCTTACTTAACCCCCATTAGTTATGACTGGACCTTTGTCTTACATTGGCGGGAAGAACCGCCTAGCCAAGACGATCATTTCGATCCTCCCACCTCACACCGCGTATGTGGAACCGTTTGCTGGTGGCGCCAGGTGTTTTTTCACAAGAAGGCTTCGCCAGTCGAGGTTCTGAACGACCTGAATGGCGATATCGTGAACTTTTTCCGCGTCTGTCCAGTGGCACCACGAGGAGCTTGTGCGCCATTTGCGATATTGCCTAGTCAGCCGCAAACTGTTCGATACCCTGGCCAAGGCCGATCCCTGCGACCCTCACGGATGT